>PHAG01000002.1:300000-542367 GCA_002841625.1 Firmicutes bacterium HGW-Firmicutes-1
TCCTATATAATTAGTTCTATTGAAGAGAACCAACGTGTAGATAAATACATAATGAAAGTTTTGGGAAAAGCATCTAAAAGCTTTATTTATAAAATGTTCCGTAAAAAAAACATTAAGTTAAATGATAAGAAAATTGAAGGTCATGAGATATTAATGGAAGGCGATGAAATTAAAATCTTTTTTTCCGACGATACTTTTGAAACCTTTAAAAAAGAAGAAGATCGTAAAGTTGCAACATCGATTACCTTTACAATTTTATTTGAAGATGAAAATTTGCTTGTATGTAATAAACCTGTTGGCTTATTATCTCAACCAGACGGCAAGGGCGAGAATTTAGTTGATCAAATTGAGAGCTATTTGAATATGAAAGAAAGTAGCTTTAAGCCTGGGATTTGTAATCGATTAGATCGTAACACAAGTGGAATTATTATTGCAGGCAAGAATATAAAAGCTCTTCAATTGATAAATGGTGCAATCGCATCGAGGGCTGTTGAGAAACTGTATCTAACAATTGTGAAAGGTGTTATTACCGATGAAAATACCATTGAAGGGTATTTGCTTAAGGATGAAGCTACGAATAAGGTAACGATCCATCTACAACCTAAGGGTGACTTTATTAAAACAATCTATAAACCAATTAAAAATAACGGGGATTATACGTTGTTACAGGTTAAGATCATAACAGGGAAGTCACACCAAATAAGAGCGCACCTTCAAAGCATTGGACATCCTATTGTAGGAGATCACAAATATGGTGATTCAAAGGTTAACAGATATTTTGATAAGCACTTTCATTTGAACAATCAATTATTGCATGCCTATAAATTTGAAATTTTAGAAATTGAGGGGCAGCTTCATTACTTAAACAATAAGCAATTTGAAGCGCCTTTAACAGCACAATTTGATACAATTGTGACGGAATTGTTTTGAGGCTGACAAATATGAATATTAATCAATCAATCATACAATATGCAAAAGAAATAAGCATTGATAAAATTGGGTTTTGCCGAGCAAATACAGATTTAGAAAGAAATCAACTCAAGGGAGCGCAAAGCTTTATTGTGATTTTAGAAAGCTACAATCTGTATTTAACAAATGAAAAATCAACAATATTACATGGCAAAATGTCAAAAGCAGCAATTTTTGAAGACTATCATAAAATAGTAAACAGAAAACTAGAGCTTTTGCAACGTTTTTTAAGTGATGGTTTTCATTGTAATTCTAAATTATACTGTGATACGAGTCTTTTTTCTGATAGAAGTCTGGCGGTTAGGGCTGGATTAGGTGTCATTGGGAAAAATACTTTTTTAATCAATGAAGATTACGGAACAGCAACTTTTATTGGATATTTACTAACAGATATGAAGCTTGAATATTATGATTCAGAAATAAGGAATGATTATTGCGAGGGTTGTAGTATATGTTTAAATGCATGCCCGAGTAAAGCCATAGGAGTAGATAAACAGTTTCATATTGATTTATGCATATCTAAATTAACGCAAGCCAAGGAAGTTCCTGAAGAATTAAAAAAATTAATGAGTAATTCACTATATGGATGTGACATATGCCAATTGGCATGCCCGTCTAATCATCCTAAGAATAAAAACAGTGTAAAAGAGAGCATTATTGAAGAATACTATGATTTAGATTTTCTTTTATCTATGAATAATGCAATCTTTAAGGATACAATAGGAAAAACGGCTGCAGGTTGGAAAGGTAAGAAAACCCTTCAAAGAAATGGGATTATTGCTTTAGGTAATCATGACAGCCAAGAAAGTGTTCGAATTTTGAACAAATTTTATCAAGATATAAGAATCGATATTAGAATGGAGATTGTTCATTCATTAGGACGTATCGGTTCAATAGAAGCAAAACAAGTACTAAAAGAGAAGCATGCAACAGAAAAAAATGAAGAGGTAAGGCTACTCATTCACAAATACCTTTGATAAGGTGGGATATTATGGCTTGGCAATCAAGAGGTTTAAGAGGAAGTGCACTTGAAGAGTTAATAAATCTAACGAACGAAAAATATAGAGAGCATGGGTTAGCTCTCATTCAAAAGATTCCAACCCCAATAAAGCCAATAAAATTAGATCAAGAAAAAGGACATATTTCTTTAGCATATTTTGAAAAAAGAAGCACTGTTGACTATATTGGAGTAGTTCAAGGAATACCTATTTGTTTTGAAGCAAAAGAAACAACAAAAAATGAATTGCCCTTACAAAACATTCATCAACATCAACTCGATTTTATGTCAGATTTTGAGAAACAAGAAGGAATTGCTTTTTTAATTGTTTTTTTTGCACTTCATAATGAATATTATTATTTACCTTATTGCCAGTTGAATGAATTTTTTGAACAAGTTAAAATGGGAAGCAAAAAATCCATTCCCTATGAAGCGTTTCAAAAACAATATAAAATCGAAACAAAATCGGGTTACTATCTACACTATTTAGAGCCGCTTGGGGCCTTTCTAAACGATAAAGGTAAATAAAATACCCCTATTATGATAAAAATTGTTTGCAAAAGCAAGCATTAAACTATATAATCTTAATAGGTCTAAAGAAAATGGGAAGAATATACAAATGACACCTAATTCTTGAGAGGTATTTTATGAAAAAAATAATGATGATTTTAGTTTCAATTGTTTTACTAGTAGGTTCGTATACTTTTTGTGCAGGTAGTTCAAAAGGCATACCAATTACTATGTACCTAAATGGAAGCTTTATATCAACCGATGTACTACCATTTAAATCTAACGGAACGACTTATGTTCCAATCAAACCACTTACTGATGCTCTTGGAATCACTGAAGTGATGTTTGAAAAAGAAGATAATAGCGTTACAATTGTTGATAGTAATAAAACAATTAAGCTTTTTATTGATCAAAGCATTGTCTGGGTAAATGAAAGAGAATATTATATTAACGCTAGGCCTACAATTGTAAACAATCGAGCTATGGTTCCACTGGAGTTTATTGCTGAAAACTTCGGTTGTAAAATTTCTTGGGACAAGCTAACAGGCTCAATTAATATAACAAAAGAAGGTTTGCAGATTGCTAAAAACACATCAAAAGACAGCTATACCCCTGATGATGTGCTTTGGTTGTCAAGGATTGTTCATGTTGAGGCCAAAGGTACGGAATATGAATGTAAGCTTGCGGTTGCGAATGTAGTGCTGAATAGAAAAAACAGTGGTGTTTTTCCAAATACAATTTATGGAGTGATTTTTCACCCGGGTCAATTTCCACCGGCTCATAAAAGTGGATTTTCTAGCCTAATACCATATGAGGGTTCCATTATTGCAGCAAAAGATGCTTTAAATGGAAAAAACAATATTTCTAGAAGTTTGTATTTTAACAATAGACCGTTTGGTTCAAAATCAAACGATCTTTACAAGATTATTGATGGCGAATATTTTTATTATTAGAATTTTATTTGTGGAGGAAGAACAATGGAATTAAGAGAAGTGCTTAGCGTGTTAGATATTTTTGCTTTAGTTTTTTTTATAATCTTATGTATTCTTGCAATGATTAAACCCAAAAAGGCATTTGAGCTTCTTAGAAACAAAAAGAAGAAAGATATCATACCTGATCCTAAGGTATATAATAAAGTAAGACTATATGCAGCTATTTTTTTATTATTAGCGGGCATTGGACTTGCCGAATTATTTATATAAACCACAATTAGACTTGTATTATGATTAGCTAGCTTGATAAGAGCTAGCTTTTTATGATTAACTAGTTGCATAAAAAATTAGTTGACATTCAAAAATGTATCGAATATAATAAAAATTAGTTTAGTGAATTAGCAAATTAGTAATGCGATACTTTAACGTGGTAAAATTACAGGAGGAAATAACATGATTGACCGTTTGCTGCATACACCAGATGGAGTAAGAGATATACATTTGGTTGAAGCTTCAAGAAAAAACGAACTACAAAATAGGATACTTAGCATATTTCATTCATATGGATTTAAAGATGTTCAAACACCTACCTTTGAATATATAGATATTTTTAGCAAAGAAAGAGGTACGATTGATACGAAAATGATGTACAAATTCTTTGATAGAGATGGAAATATATTGGCATTACGACCTGATATTACTCCATCAATTGCTCGGTTTGTAGCATCAACCTTCGAGGACGATGGCTTACCAAAAAGAATTTGCTATCTTGGAAATACTTTTAGAAATAACGAAAGTTATCAAGGTAAGTTAAGAGAATTTACACAAGCTGGTGTAGAATTTATTGGTGTAGATAGTGCTGATGCAGACGCAGAAATCATTGCTGTTGTTGTAAACAGTTTGCTTGCATCAGGGCTTGAAGAATTTCAAATTGATATAGGATTGGCTAGTTTTTTCAAAGGGTTAGTTGAGGAAGCTGGTTTAGATGCTTCCTATGAGGAAGAGCTTCGAAGATTAATTGATGAAAAGAACTATATCGCTACAGAAGAGCTTCTCCAAAGCTTGCATTTAGATCAAGAACATAAAAGTACTTTATTGGATTTGCCTAAGCTATTTGGATCTATAGATGTACTCGTCCAAGCAAGAAAAATGACTGAAAATAAAAGAGCATTGGATGCTCTTGATAGATTAGAGAAAATTTATGAGATTCTTTCGGATTATGGAATAGAAAATTATATTTCTATTGATCTAGGGATGGTAAGTCAAATTAATTATTACACAGGTATTGTTTTTAGAGGATATACCTATGGAACAGGCGTTGCAATTGCTGATGGAGGACGATATGACTCTTTAATTGGACAATTTGGTCATGATGAGCCAGCTGTTGGTTTTGCTATTATTATTGATGAATTAATGGCTGCATTAGAGAGCCAAGAAATAATATTGCCTACAGAGGAAATTAATACACTCTTAATTTATAATTCACTTTCCAGAAAAATTGCGATTGGAATAGCTGAAAGCATGAGATATCAAGAAATGAATATTGAAATTGGACTATTAGAGGAAACTATAGAAAAGAATATTGAATATGGTAAGAAGCATGAGATAGGTGGCATTATGAATTTTATTTCAGAAGAAGAGGTAGAATTGATTAATTTGAAAACCAATGAGAGATCAGTAATATTAGTATCAGAGTTATTTGAAGATCACCAGGAAGAAGAACATCAGCATGAGCACGAGTATGAGAAGGATGGTGAAGCTTAATGAGATATTTAACAATAGCATTGGCTAAGGGAAGACTTGCAAAAAAAGCAATGTCTATGCTTGAAGAAATCGGTATAACCTGTGATGAAATGAAAGAAGATTCCAGAAGACTGATCTTCACAAATGAGGAGCTTAAATTAAAGTTTTTCCTTGCTAAGGCGAATGATGTTCCAACTTATGTAGAGTATGGGTCTGCAGACATTGGAATAGTAGGGAAAGATACTATTTTAGAAGAAAAAAGGAATTTATATGAAGTAGTTGATTTGGGTTTTGGAAAGTGCAATATGGTAGTTGCTGGTCCAAAGGCGATGGAAGAAAAGCTGAAATATAGCAATACAATAAGGGTTGCTACTAAATACCCTAATATTGCAAAGGATTACTTTTATAATAAAAAAAATCAAAAGGTTGATATTATAAAACTCAATGGGTCTATAGAACTAGCACCATTGGTTGGTCTATCAGAAGTAATCGTAGACATTGTGGAAACGGGATCAACACTTAAGGAAAATGGTTTGGTAATATTAGATACTATTTGTTCATTATCAGCTAGAATGGTAGTAAATAGAGTTAGTATGAAAATGGAAGGTGAACGTATTAATAAAATAGTTGAGGGTCTGAGAAATTTAAAATAATCCTCAAGGAGGTATGCACATGAAAATATTTAATTTTAAAGATGGACAAAGAATTGATATTAAAAAAATGTTAATTGAACGTGCTCCAATGAGCTATGGTAGGTATGAGGAGCAAGTTGCTAAAATAATTGAAGAGATTAAGATAAATGGTGATAGTGCGGTTATTGAATTTAGCAAACAATTTGATGGCGTATCCTTAGAAATGAATACAATAAAAGTAACAAAAGAGGATATTGATTTTGCATATTCACAAGTAGAACCTACTATAATAGAAGTTATTAAAAGAGCCAAGTTTCGTATAGAGGCATTTCATAACAAACAAAAAACCTATAGTTGGTTTGATACCAGCGAAAAAGGAGCGATTCTTGGTCAAAAGGTTACCCCTATTGAAAGTGTTGGAGTTTATGTTCCTGGTGGTAAGGCTGTGTATCCTTCCTCGGTACTCATGAATGTATTACCTGCAATCGTTGCAGGAGTTGAGAAAATAGTAATGGTTACACCCCCTTCAAAGGAATTAGAAGGACGTATTAATCCGCTAACCTTAGTTGCAGCTGATCTATGTGGTATTCATGAAATATACAAGGTAGGTGGAGCACAGGCAATTGCTGCCCTTGCCTTTGGTACACAGATAATACCTAAGGTAGATAAAATTGTTGGACCAGGAAACATATTTGTTGCTTTGGCCAAAAAAGCTGTTTATGGGCATGCCAGTATTGATTCTATAGCAGGACCAAGTGAGGTGTTGGTAATTGCTGATGCCTCAGCAAATGCAAAATTTGTTGCAGCAGATTTATTATCTCAAGCAGAACATGACGAGCTTGCTTCTGCTGTCCTGGTAACTACTGATGAAGCACTGGCTTATGAAGTAGAAAAAGAAATTATAAGACAAACAGGGTATTTATCTAGACATGAAATTATAAAGGCTTCCTTAGATAAATTTGGTGCAATCATTATTGTTGATTCATTGCAGGAAGCAGTTGATATCTGCAATGATATTGCGCCAGAACATTTGGAATTATGTGTAAAGGAACCATTTTCTGTGATGCCAATGATTAAAAATGCTGGAGCAATCTTTTTGGGAGATTATAGTCCAGAACCATTGGGTGACTATATGGCGGGACCTAACCATGTACTACCTACGAATGGTACTGCAAAGTTCTTTTCACCACTTAATGTTGATGATTTTGTCAAGAAATCTAGCATCATATCATTTGATGAAGATGCATTAGCATTATTAAAAGATGATATCATTACCTTTGCTAATGCAGAATTTTTAACGGCACATGCCAATTCTATAAAAGTGAGGTTTGAAGATGATAAATAATTATTTGAGAAAAGATTTGTTAGATTTTAAAAATTACCATGTTCCGACCCTTGATTATAAAATAAAACTTGATGCAAATGAAAACCCATTTTTTCACAGTGAGAATGTAATGGCTAAAGCAATAGAATGGCTTCAAGAAAAGGACAATTTAACTAGATATCCTGATAATAATCAAAATAGTCTGCGTGAAAAGATTGGTACTACCTTTGGAGTTACAAAAGACAATGTAATTTGTGGTGTAGGTTCTGATCAAATTATTGAGTATATTCTTAAGGTTTTCATTGATCCTGGCGATACAATATTGGTTCCGAGTCCTTCCTTTAGTATGTATCAATTATCAAATACTCTAAACCATGGGAAAACCGTTGAATATGAACTTGAGGATGATTTTTCATATAATATTGAGAAAATAATTGATTTGTATCAGATACATAATCCTAAAGTGATTTTTATCTGTTCTCCAAACAATCCGACGGGTACAATTATTTCCAAAGCAAAACTCAAACAATTATTAGAGGTTGTAAAATGTCCAGTTGTAATAGATGAAGCTTATGGAGAATTTATTGATGATGGAATGATTTCTGAAATAAATTATCATAAGCAAATTGTAATACTAAAAACATTTTCAAAAGCATTTGGATTGGCGGGCTTAAGAGTTGGCTATGGAATAGGATCCACATCAATGATTGATGCGATTAGTATTGCAAAAGCCCCTTACAATTTATCGAGTTTTTCCGCTGCTATGGCAGAAATGGTTTTAACTGATATCGAATATTATAAAGAAAATATTAAGTTAATAAAAGAAAATAGAGATTATTTGTTTGAAAATCTAAAAAAAGTACCAGTAATCGATGAAGTATATCCGTCTGAAGGCAACTTTATATTAATTAAAGTAAAAGATACGGGTGTTGCAAACCATTTGCAGCATTTTAGAATTTTAGTAAGAGGATATGGGAATAGTGGTAGGCTAGCAAACTGTATTCGTCTTACGATTGGAAATAAAGAAGAGAATGAAATGCTTTTGAAAAGATTGAATGAATTTTACAAATTATTTTAACCGAATGGAATTAGTCCCCCACTTGAGGGAACTAATTCCAACATCGGAGGGGGTTCAATCACCCACCGATGTGCAAGCGAAGCTTGCATTCGGTTACGAAACTGTAGCGAATGCGGAGGTTTTGTAACATTGATAGTCAATTAGTAGTATTGGAGGTATTATGATGTTAAGAAAAACGAGTATCAAAAGAGAAACGAAAGAAACAACAATCGAAATGGACTTTAATCTAGATGGAAGTGGCCTATATAGCATTGATTCCGGTGTTGGATTTTTCGACCATATGATGAACCATATTGCGAAACATGGATTCTTTGATTTAGATCTAAGATGTAAGGGTGATTTATATATTGATTGTCATCATACAATTGAGGACATCGGTATTGTTTTTGGTAAATGTATTCAAGAAACGATTGGAAATAAGGAAGGTATCAAAAGATATGGATCAGCCATCATACCAATGGATGAAACCCTTGTACTATGTGCTCTTGACTTATCAGGGCGTCCATTTTTGAACTTTGATGTAGAGTTTTCTGCAATGAAGCTAGGAGATATGGATACAGAAATGATTGAAGAGTTTTTTAGAGCGGTTGCTGTGAATGGAGGAATGAATTTACATATTAAATTATTAAATGGTAAAAATAATCATCACATCGCAGAAGGTATCTTTAAAGCATTTGCGAATGCGTTAGATACGGCTACCATGATAGATCAGAGAATAGTAGGAACAAGATCAACGAAAGGCATGCTGGAATAATAAGGAGATTAAAATGAGCATAGGTATTATAGATTATGGAATGGGTAACCTCAAGAGTGTTTCTAACGCTTTAAAATTCATTGGATATAATTCGTTTATTTCTTCCGATATCAAAGAGCTTGCAAAGGCAGAAAAATTAATTTTACCTGGTGTTGGTGCCTTTAAAGATGCGGTTGCACTTATTAGGGAAAAGAACATTGAAGCCTTCATACACAAAATACACCAGGAAGAAGTTCCTTTGCTAGGTATTTGTTTAGGTATGCAGCTCTTATTTGATTCTTCTAACGAATTTGGGAAGCATGAAGGATTGTCATTACTTAAGGGAGAGATCGTTAAATTAGATGTTGATTTAAAAATCCCTCATATGGGATGGAATAAGCTAGAAATAAAAAAAGAAGCACCTTTATTTGTAGGTTTACCGGAAAATAGTTATGTCTACTTCGTTCATTCATATCATTTGCAAACAGCTGAGGACATTGTTTCTGCAACTACTTATTATGGAAAAGAGATTCAAATTGCTGCACAAGAAAAAAACACTTTTGCACTTCAATTTCATCCTGAAAAAAGTGGAGATGTAGGACTTCAAATTTTGAAAAATTTTGCTAGCCTATTATAGAGGAGTGATATTATGTTCTGTAAAAGAATTATACCTTGTTTAGATGTAGATAAAGGAAGAGTGGTTAAAGGAGTTCAATTTGTTGATCTTATCGATGCGGGTGATCCAGTTGAGGTCGCAAAGGCTTATAATAAAAGTTTAGCTGATGAAATTGTATTTCTGGATATCACAGCATCTCATGAAGCAAGAGAAACAATTATTGATGTCGTGAGAAAGACTGCAGCAGAGATATTTATTCCACTTACTGTAGGTGGGGGAATTAGAACAACAGAAGATTTTAGAAATATATTGCTTGCGGGTGCAGATAAGGTAGCTGTTAACTCAGCGGCCATAGGAAGGCCAGAACTCATTAATGAAGCAGCTGAGAAGTTTGGCAGCCAATGTGTTGTAGTGGCGATGGACGCAAAAAGAAATAATGAAAGAGGAAGCTGGGATATCTATATTAATGGAGGGCGAGTCAATACGAATATTGATGCTATTCAATGGGCAATTGAGGTTGAACAAAGAGGAGCAGGTGAAATATTATTAACCAGTATGGATTGCGATGGTACCAAGGCAGGCTACGATGTAGAGCTAACGAGAATAATTAGTGAGAGCGTTCATATTCCTGTGATTGCTTCAGGAGGAGCAGGAAATATGGAGCACTTTGCTACAGTATTAACGGAAGGCAAAGCTGATGCTGCTTTAGCAGCAAGCCTATTTCACTTTAAAGAGATTGAAATAGTTGAATTAAAGGAGTACTTGAACCAACATAACGTGCCAGTTAGATTATAAGATTTTAATGAACCTTAAAGGAGAAATAATAAAATGAAATTTTCAGACTTAAAGCTTAATGAACAAGGACTTGTGACGGTGGTAACTCAAGATCATTATAATGGTCAAGTTTTAATGGTTGCTTATATGAATGAGGAAGCCTTTAACAAGACAATTGTAACTAAAAAAGCTCATTATTATAGTAGAAGCAGAAATTCGCTATGGCTGAAGGGGGAGACCTCAGGGCATTTTCAACATGTAAAAGAACTTTATATAGATTGTGACAATGATACGTTATTAATGAAGGTTGCTCAAGAAGGCGTTGCTTGTCATACTGGCAAATCTAGCTGTTTTTATAGATTATTAGATTTTGAAACTTGTGAAATCAAAGAGATAGATGATTTCAAAGCAACTGATATTTTAAAAGGTATTTATAATGTAATACTAGACAGACAGCAAAACCCAAAAGAGGGTTCTTATACGAATTATTTATTCGATAAAGGGATCGATAAGATTCTAAAAAAGGTTGGAGAGGAAACAGCAGAAGTAATCATTGGTGCTAAAAACGCTGGTAAGGAAGAAATCGTATATGAAATATCTGATTTATTATATCATTTATCAGTATTAATAGTAGAAAAAGGTGCAACATGGGAAGACATATTCCAAGAATTAGAAGGTAGACGATAAGATTTCTGTTTGGGAATGAAAAATGAGTGAATAATAATGTAAAACACTGGAAAAATTAGATCTCAGATTACAATATTCTAAAATAATCCTTGTTGAAAAATGTAAGAACTAGTGGTAATATAGTATTATCAGTTTTCAAAAGGAGTGAAATATACGTGAAAAAAATTAGTTCTAAAATTGTATTTTTTACGATATTTATTGTATTAATATTATCATTCGTTTTACAAGGCACTTTTTTGATAAGTCAATATTCATTGAACAAGTTTATTAGTGGTCAGAATCGAACGTTATTAGAAGATTCTTTTAATAGACTCATACAGTCAGAAGTAGAAACGGCTGTTAGTAGTATTAAGAGTATGCATGAACATGGAACTGCGAATGGTCTATCAGAAGAGGTAATTAAAGCCAATATTGTAGAATACGTTAGAAATTTTAGATATGCGGAAACGGGTTACTTTTGGATTGATGATGAGCTGGGTAATAATGTTTTATTACCACCAAAACCTGAGGTCGAAGGAACGAATCGATATGAAGCTGTTGATGAACATGGTAATTTCTTTATTAAGGATATTATCAATGCAGGACTAAATGGCGGTGGGTTTTCTGAGTACTATTTTCCAAAGCCAAATGAAGAAGAAGCTAAAAAGAAAATATCTTACTCCTTAGCATATAAACCATTTAGCTGGGTAATTGGGACCGGTAATTATGTCGATGATATTGACCTTGTTGTTCAGAAGCAAGGGGAATTAGTAACGAAGAAGATTAATACTTCAATAATGCTATCCATTGCAATTACAGGTGTATTGATAATTGTATTTTTAATATTAGCATTTTTATATGGTAAGAAAATATCTAAACCAATCGTTGAACTAAATAAAACTATTAAGCAAGCTGCAGGAGGCGATCTTACAGTTCAAGTAAACATTCATTCTAATGATGAAGTTGGAGAGTTATCTACGTCATTTAATATTATGATTGCCAATTTGCAAGATATTACAATGGACATTGCAAAATTAAGTAGCAGTTTATCTCAAGGGTTTATTAAAATTGAAGGTACTGCTGATGATGTTGCGAAAGGTTCAGAAGAAATTGCAAAAACCATTCAAGATCTTGCAGAAGGTGTTTCGAATCAAGCAATGGCTACAGGTGTTGTTGACAAAAGTATTTCTAGTATTGTTGAGAATCTAAAGGTTATGAACTATAATATGGATGAAGCCCAAAAACAAGCGGTTATCTCCATTGATGCAATTAACAAAGGAAAAGAAACAATAGAAATACAAAAAACCAAGATGTTAATTAACAAACAAGCAAGCGGTAAGGTGTCAGATGCCATTACTACTCTTGCGAGTGTAGCTAACGAAATTGGTAATATAGTTGATGCAATCGATTCAATTTCACATCAAACCAATTTACTAGCTTTAAATGCTGCTATTGAAGCAGCTCGTGCAGGTGAACTAGGGAAAGGTTTCGCAGTTGTTGCAGATGAGATTCGAAAATTAGCAGAACAAACAATGTCATCTACCAAAAAGATTAGTGAAATAATACATGAGGTTACCAATTCTGTTGATGTAGCTGTTTTAGAGATTGGACATGTTGGTAAATCAGTAATTGATCAAGAAAGTGCACTTCATGATAGCGTAATGAGCTTTGAAAATATTTCAAGTGCGGTAACTGTAATTATTGAAAAGGTAGATGCTTCAGCAGATAAAGCAAATATTGTAAATCAAGATGCAAATAGTGCATCTAAGGAAATGAACAATATTGCCAGTATAGCAGAAACGTCTGCGGCAAGTACACAAGAGGTTGCTGCGACAACGCAAGAACAAACTGCTCAAATAGGACAAGTTAATCAATACATCAAAGACATTTCAGACCTTGTAATTAACTTAAGCAATAGTACAAAGAAATTTAAAATTTAGTCAGTACATTCGTACTTTAAAGGAAATGAAATGGGTTGTATTAACCTTTTCATTTCCTTTTTGTTTACACAAATCCTAATTCTGCATATAGATATTCATATTGAATTCATAAATTTTTCATGTTAGTATTATTATATATTTTTGATTGTTGAGGTTTGAAATATTTCATTCAATATATGGAACTTTTTTGATTTGATATTCGTCAAAAATAACATCAAATCATTGCAAAGGAAGGGGAACAATTATGAAAAAAAGAATCATTAGTATGGCTTTAATTGTAACACTTATATTTACAGTTCTAGGAGTAGGACCATTTTCTGCAAACAACAATGTTGTAAAAGCAGAAGAATATAGAAATGGTTTTTCTCTTAAGCCTCAATTACAGGATGTTACAGGGATAGATACAAAAACTACTTTTTTGTTTAAATCTGTTGCAGATGAATCCCTTAAGTCACTTCAGGAAGGATTGAAAGTTTATCCAGAAGTGAAATTTACGATTGCGAAAAAGGAAGAAGGGTATTTCATTATTCCATCCTCGGAGCTTGAAACCAATAAACTATATACTTTTACCTACAAAGATGCTACATGGACTTTTCAAACAATGGCTACGTTTCGTATCTTAGGAACACTTCCAAATAACGAAGCTATTAGAGTGCCATTAGCATCAGGAATCGAATTGTATTTTAGTCACTCAAGTGCACAAGTGAAAGATTATTTTGAAATCCAACCTAGTGTACAAGGCGTCTTTGAGGAGCATGGAAGTACTGTGGTTTTTGTTCCAAAAGGTCTTAAAGAAAAAACATTGTATACGGTAACACTCAAATCGGGACTATCTTTAACAAGTTCAAATCAGAAACTTACTGAGGATTATTCTTTTACCTTTGAGACTGCATCCAAAGAGGATGAAGCTTACAAGGAGCCAAAGGGGTATTTTAATTTTAATAGTATCATGAGCGAATATGCGTTAAATGAAGCGCCTAAAATACCAATGAGCTATTATATTGATGGTGATTTTCTTGATACAAAAATCAAGACAACTCTATATGCATATCCATCAATAGACAACTTTATGGATGCAATTATTGATTATAATGAATTGCCTCATTGGTCAATGTACTCTTTAGAAAATAATAAAGTAAAAACCGATGGATTAAGTAAGTCAATTTCATTTGAGCAGCCAGTAGTTCAAAATCAAAACAATCAACAATTTCTAAATATACCAGAGAAGCTACCTGCAGGTTATTATTTGGTTGATAGTACATGGGAGGACCTACACTTCCAAACATTGATTCAGGTTACAAATCTAAGCTATTACTATTCTGACGCATCCAACAAGGGTATATTATGGATTAATGATCTTGCAACCGGTAAATCTGTACAAGGTGCTGTAGTTACTCAAAAGGGTTCCGAGAAAAAATATACAAGCAATGTAAATGGTGTTGTTGAATTGCCAACAAGTGAAGCAGAAGCAGGGTTAACCTTATATAAAATGGGATATGGAAATCAAAGTGCCTTAGTAATGAATTATCCATATAATACATATTACTGGAATGATAGTCTAAGCCAATATTGGAAATATCTACAAACAGATAGAAACCTATATCAACCAGATGATAAGGTAATGGTATGGGGCTTTTTGCAAAATAGATATGAAGATGAAGATCTGAAAGAAGTAACGATTGAGGTAAATTCAAGTAATTGGAGAATGTACGATATGTGGGGTAGATATGGTAATGATATACCCTATACATCAAAAAAGGTTGCAGTAAAGAATGGCTTTTATGAAGGAGATATAGAGCTTCCAAATCTAGAACCAGGCAATTATCAAATAGAGGTTAAGCTAAAGGACAAAGTTGTTTCGAGTACTTATCTTCAAGTAGAAAAATATATTAAGCCAGAATATAAGATAGAAGCCAATCCAGACAAAAAGGCGGTATTTGTTGGTGATAGTGTTCATTTCATAACCAAAACTAGCTTTTTTGAAGGTACACCTGTTGCTAAGCTAAATGTGAACTATAATATTTCAGGATTAGATTATAAAACAGGTGAAATGAAAACAGATACCAAAGGATTAAGCAAGATTGCTTATACACCACAATATAAAGAAGAATATCAAGGCATGAACTATATTTATTTTAATGCTTATGCCAGCTTGCCTGAATCTGGACAGATAGATACGTCCAGTGCGCTAAAGGTGTTTATGAATGACATCAACGTGAAGTTTACAACAACATTAGATAAGGATCAAGGTACAATAAATGCCGAAGTAAACAAAATTGTATTAGATAAACTGAATGATAATATTGAAGACAATGATGAAGAATTTTTGGGTGATGCCATTTCAGCACATTTAATAAAGGGTACTGTTTATAAGAATGAGTGGAAGAAAAAAGAAATTGGAGAATACTATGATTTTATTAACAAGGTAGTTGTAAAACAATATGATTATTATACAGAGAAAGTTAAAGTGCAGGATATTACTTTAGTGACGGACAAAGTAGGAAAAGCCGTAGCAAAAGTCACCTTACCAAGTAAGGAGAATAGTTATTATACGGTTGAACTTAAAACCAATGATTTATCAGGTAAAAAGATGACCTTCGAGCAATATTATGGAGAGCATTGGATGTATAGTCCTAGTTACGAGAGATATATCTTGAAATCTGAAAAAGCAACCTTTGATCTAGGAGATACAATTGACGTTCAATTTATGAACAATGATAAGGCTTTGCCAGCTGGAAATTTCTTATATATTACAGCTCAAAATGGTATTAAAAAATATGAGGTGAAGCAGACATCAAAGTATACTACAACATTTGATGAGACCTTTATTCCTAATGCTGATCTTATAGGGGTATATTTTAACGGGAAAACATATATTCAAGGTGAACACTTTTCACCTAGATTAGATCTTGAGAAAAACCGTATATCTTTTACAGCAGAAACAGATAAAGATTCCTATAAACCAGGTGAAATTTGCACAGTTAAATTAAAAGCCACTATTTTCTCTAAGGCTTTAAATAAAGAAGTTGGAGCAAAGGGAGTTACTATAAATATTAGTATTGTTGATGAAGCTTTATTCCAATTAAGTGATCAAAGTATTGACACACTTGAAAGCTTATATGAATGGGTGCCAAATGGAATTAAAAATTCATATTCCTCACATAAGAATGATGGTTATAATATGATTATGCCTATGATGTATGGTAGAGGAGGCTTAGAACTGGAATCAGCACAAGCAATGCCAACAACTGCAAATAGTTCTAAAGATGCTAAAGATGAAGCGCAAGTGGGAGCTGTGAGATCCGAGTTTAAAGATACCGCTTATTTTACGTCGATTCATCTTGACGAAAATGGTGTAGGTACTTTCTCATACAAGCTACCAGATAATGTTACTTCCTGGCGGATGACTTTTGCAGGTATATCTGAAACCTTAAAGGCAGGAACGAATGTAGAAGAAGTCATTGTTACGATGCCATATTTTATCAATACCTCACTGAGTTCAATTTATTTAGAAGGAGATAAACCTTTTGTTGGTATAACAGCTTATGGTAGTAATTTAAAGAACGGAGAAAAAATTACTTATGAGGTAAGCTGTAAAGAAAATGGTTATAAGTCAACGGTAAAGGGAACTGCCTTTGAAAGATCTAACGTCCCGCTATTTGATATGAAGGAAGGCGATTATAATCTTATTATTAAAGCAACTTCTGCATCAGGTTATACAGATGCGATTGAAAAGCAAATCAAGGTTGTGAAAACTTATCATGAAAAAGAAGTAGCCGATTTTTATCAATTAACAGATGGATTTAAGTTAACAACAACAAATGAGGGTATGACACGTTTAACTTTTGTTGATAAAGGAAAAGGACAATTTATACCTTCACTTTATTCCTTAGCATATAGTGGAGGAAAACGTGTAGATCAAAAGTATATAGGTTTATTAGCTAGAAACATTCTGTTAGAAACATTTGGTGAAGAAATATTGTTCAAGGAAGAAGTAGCACTTTCAGATTATCAAATGGAAGATGGGGGCTTTGGGATTTTACCATATGCCGCAAGTGATTTAGAAACAACTGTTAAATTATTACCTGTTATTAAGTCATTGATAAATGATAAAGCAGTAACATCCTATCTATACAATGCGTTGAACGATAAAAAAAATACCAATAGCAGAAAAGCAATAGCATTGTATGGGTTAGCTGTTATGAATGAACCTGTAGTAATTGAATTAGAAAAGCTAGAAAAGAATACAAACCTTAATTTAAAAGACTATATTTATTTAAGCTTAACTTATGCTGCTCTTGGTGATCACTTTAAAGCAAATGAAATATATTCTAAACATATCGTAACAAATATTGAAAAATATGATCAAGTTGCTAGAATAAAAACAGGTAAAACAGAAGATGAATATTTAGAATACACTGCACTTACAATGTTAATCGCATCTGCTTTAGATCTTGAAGAAAAGCAATTATTTTTTGATTATGTGAAGAGTCAGAATTCCAAGGAAGTGTTGGTGAATTCCGAGATTTTAACGTTTATAAAAAATGAAATTGGTAAAGTGAAAGAATCAAAACTTTCTGTTACCTATTCCTATGATGGGAAATCTTATACGAAGAAGGTCGAAGATGGCTGGCCAGTAACAATTACACTACCTTCAAGTAAGTTAAAGGATTTTAAAGTAACTAAGGTAGAAGGTAGCGCTGGGTTGGTTGCAATCTACAATGCGAAGCTTTCAAAAACAACCACCAATGATAACAATATGAAAGCCAGTAGAACGTATTATAATTACTATACGAAGGCTTCTTCAAAAGAATTTGCACAATCAGATATTGTTAAAGTGCAAATTGATTGGAGTATTGCAAAGTCTGCAATTGATGATACGTATATTGTAACAGATTACCTTCCATCAGGTCTGAGACCAATAGAAAATGTTTGGGATATGGGATTGAAGACTGGCGATGATTATTGGTATAGGGATATTGATGGACAAAAAGTAACTTTCTATATTAGTAAGAATTATGATAAATATGAATCATTGTATTATTATGCTAGAGTAGTAACACCAGGAAATTACAAAGCAGAAGGTGTTGTAGTTCAAGGAGTAAATGTTAAGGATAGTATTTATATTGGTGTAATGGACAATATTAAAGTAAAAGAGTAATGAAGGAAGGCCCACTAGTTGGAAATAGCTAGTGGGTCAAATTTATTTACAAATTATGAAAAGCAGCAGATAGGTCACAATAGAATCATTGGTTCTTCTTGGCCGTTTTTCTTTTTATGTAGGCAAAGTTCTGCATATGTATTGATGATTGTCTGCGTATCGTATATAATTGTGTAATGATCAACAAATTTGGAGGTATAATATGGAACTTAATGACAGTGAGTTATTACGGAATGACAATTTATTACATGCATTAATGAATACCATACAAACCAACTTTGCGAACAATAATGTTGAAATATTATTTTGGGATATTAAATCAAATCTTATTAATAACATAAATGAAAGTAATAGAATATTTAGAATTAGTCTAACTGATAAGAGCTGTGATCTTACAGAATTGATCAATCATTATATTCATGAAAATGATAAATTAAAGGTATTAAATACCTTTGCCGAATTGAAAAGAGGCATAGAAAAAACAGCAATTCTTTTTAGGGTATTAGATGATAAGAACAATACGCTTCATATTAGAATAACTTTTGAAAAAGTTATCAATCAATTAGGAAATATGATTGGAATTCTTATCTTATCTTCTGATTGTACCAACGAACTGAAGGAAAAAAAAGAGTTTCAATATAGAAGATTAAAAAATGAACTTATATATAACATGGGTATGATGAATTTAGTTGATGTACCTGAAATAATAAATGTTTTTTTGGAAAATGCATTGATTATCTCTGAAAGTCTAGTAGGTTATATGTACCATTATAATAAAGCTACAAATGAATTCGAATTTTTTGAATGCTCTAATCGTTTTATTCAAAAAGAAGAAGAGGCAATTAAGAATAATAAAATTCCGTTTAATAGCAACGAAATATTAGATGAGATTATTAGAGATAGGCAAATAATGATTGCCAATAATGAAAGCGAAATGACTTTTAGGGTGAAATCCCTAAATAGATATATGGTTATTCCAATATTAGTAAAAGATATCGTTGTTGGGATACTTATTTTAGGTAACAAGGAAGACTATTATACGAACAATGATGCAAGATCTATCAAGTCTCTAATGGATGAAGTATATAGAGTTATTTTGCTTAAGGAAAATGAAATGATTGCTTCGATAAATCGGGAAAAGTTTCAATTGACCTTTGAGAAAGCTCCAGTTGGTATATGCTTTTTAACGCTCACAGGAAATTATATTAATGTGAATAATAAGTTTTGCAGAATTTTAGGTTATTCAGAAGAAGAAGCAATTCATATGAATTTTTTTGATATTACATATGAAGAAGATGTCAAGGAAAACAAAAGATTATTTAATTTGCTTATCAAGGATAAGATACGTGATTTTTCTTATGAGAAAAGATATATTAAAAAAGGTGGAGCAGTTATTTGGGTTAAAGTAACGGCAACTAAAGTACACGAAGCAATTTCACAGGAAATATATATTATTTCTGTAGTGGAAGAAATAACGGAAAGCAAGATCAACCAACAACGATTGAAATTAAGTGAAGCAAAGCTACGAGAGGCTGAAAAAATTTCCAAATCAGGCTATTTTGAGTATAATGTCAAGACAAATAGTGATTATTTTTCAGATGGATATTTGAGGTTATTTAGAAAAGATAAAATCGTTGTCAATGGTAAGTTTGTTGCTAAAAAAAATAGTGCATGGAGTTTTGAAGCCTTTGTTGAAAAACTAATCAAGGAAATCAAATTAAAAAATAAAAGGAAAACCTTTCATATCGATAATGAATTTATTACAATAGATGGACAAGTTCAATACTTGGAATTTACCATTTTACCTGAATACAATAATGCTGAGCTTTTATTGATTAGAGGCTTCATCAAGGATATTACAGCTGAAAAATTGGTTGAAGAAAAACTCAAGGAAAACGAAGTGCTTTATCAGACTGTAATCGAAAATCTACCTTACAAATTTATCGTAAAGGATGTTAATTTAAATTATATTATTTCTAATTCAATGCTTGCAAATTCACTTAAGGTTTCAAAGGAGGAACTGACAGGTAAAAACGATTTTGATTTTTATCCTCCAGAGTTAGCAAGGCAATATAGAGAAGATGATCTCAGAATTTTAACCTCAAAAAAATCGGAAGATTGGGATCAAAAATACATCTATGATGGTAAGGTGTATTGGGAAAACATCATTAAAAGTGCAGTAATTGATGAAAATGACAATATTATAGCTGTGGTTGCTATGATTAAAGATATAACAGACAGAAAAGCAATAGATATTGAACTAGAAAATTACAGAAACAAGCTAGAAGAGTTAGTAGAAGAAAAAGCGAAAGAAATCACTCGGATTGAAGAAGAGGTCAAATTGTTTTTTAGCACTACCTTAGATATGCTCTGTATTGCAGATTTTGAAGGGCATTTTACAAAAATTAGTAATATATGGTCTAAAACATTAGGGTGGACAGATGAAGAGTTGTTTTCAAAAGCAATTATAAATATTATCCATCCAGAAGATGTAAGTAAAACAATCCTAGTTTTCAAAGAACTAAAAAACGGAAAAGATATTGTTAATTTTAATACAAGAGTATTGTGTAAGGATGGTTCATTTAAGTGGATTGACTGGAATCTAACATCAATAGTAGAACGTAAAATCATTATTGCGGCTGCAAGGGATATCACCAAACGAAAAGAAATCGAGTTAGCGCTAATTGATGCAAAACATAAGGCAGAACTTGCATACGAAGCAAAGAGCGAGTTCCTTGCAAACATTAGTCATGAAATAAGAACACCACTTAATTCAGTAATAGGGTATGCGGAACTATTGGAGAGTCACTTAGAAGATTCAGGGTTAATTAGCTACGTGAAAGGTATAAACACATCAGGAAGAATACTTCTTAGTTTGATCAATGATATATTGGATTTATCTAAATTAGAAGCAAGTAAAATGACTTTTAAATACGATTGGGTAGATATTAGGGAGTTTATTGCAAATATTGAAAAGGTATTCACTTATAGTGCCTATGATAAAAAAATAGAGTTTAATACTGAGGTTGAATCATCCTTGCCAAATTACTTTTATATTGATGAAATTCGAATAAGACAAGTTTTAATAAATTTAATTGGGAATGGTATTAAATTTACCCATCAAGGTTATGTATTGCTAAAAGTAGAATTACTCAAAGTTTTTGATGTAAACAATTTGGTATTTACTGTACAAGATACAGGTATAGGTATTGTGGAAGATGAACTTGATACAATTTTTGATGCGTTTACCCAACAAAAATCTTTAGATCGCATTAAATATGGAGGAACTGGTCTAGGACTTACAATATGCAAAAAGTTAATCAATAGCATGGACGGAGAAATTACTGTAAAAAGCAAAGTAAATGAAGGAACTACCTTTCAAGTAGTAATCAGAAACATTACTTATAAAAATTCTAATATTAATCATGAAAGCTATGTAAATGAAAAAGAATTATTGATGGAGTTAAATAAAAATGATGAATTAAAAGCAATGCTCATTAGTCAATTAAAGAAGTCTAAAACTGCCCTAAAAATGTCTTTACTTAACCAAATGGCAAGTCAACTCATCGTTTATGGAGTCGGAAATAAAAATTCGTATATTGAAGCTTTGGGAAAAGAACTGACATCAGCAATTAATGAAGTCAATCTTGAGAAATGTAATATTATTGTAAATGAATTAAAGGGTATATTATTAAAGGGAGGGGAAAGCCATGAATAATCCTTATAAAATTGTAGTTCTTGATGACAACAACCAGAATTTGAAATTAATTTCCGATGTTTTAGAAGATGGAGGATATGATGTATCCTTGTGCCTTACGAGCTATCAATTGCTTGATTACTTGGAGGAAGAACTGCCAGACATTATCATTTTGGATGTAATGGTGCCAGATATGAATGGCTTTGAAGTATGTAAAAAAATTAAAGAAATTGAAAAGTTGAAGGATATCCCAATCATATTTTTATCTGCAAAAACGGAAACAGTTGACATCGTATATGGCCTGGAAATCGGAGGCGTTGACTATGTAACTAAGCCATTTCGACCTATTGAATTAATAGCACGTATTAAAACTCATCTTGAAATAAAAACAATAAGAGATGAGCTTAAGGAAAAGAATGAGGAACTGATTGCTTTAAATGAACAACTTGAAGAATATGCAATCAAAGACACTTTAACAAAGCTCTATAATAGAAGAATGATTTTAGCAAAATTTGATGAAGAAATGTCAAGGTGTAAGAGAAATTCAGAAATTTTCTCTATTATACTTCTAGATATTGACCATTTCAAAGATATAAATGATAATTATGGACACAATTTTGGTGATGAAGTATTAAAAGTATTTGCCAATCTGCTTACATCTTCAAAAAGACTACAGGATTTGGTTGCTAGATGGGGTGGAGAAGAATTTTTAATTATATTACCAAGTACTGATAAAAAGGGTGCAATTATAGTAGCTGAACGTATAAGGCAACAGATATCTGGACATGAATATCAGGCAAGCAATGGTATGATTCATATTACTGCAACTTTTGGAGTTGCAGAATTTAATAAAGAAGATAGCGCTGAAAAGATCATAAAAAAAGCAGATTTTGCTTTATATTATGGCAAAAATAACGGACGAAATCAAATCAATGCATATGATGAAATAAATAATGAATAGGAATAGATTATGAAAAAAATATTTTTAAATGTGAACAATCAATTAAGATCAGGTTGGAAAATCAGCTTAGTTCTTACTACGCAAATTACTATGATTTCTGTTATATATGTAATATTAACCTTTATGCTTGGGGATGCCCCTATTTTTTTAATCATGGGTATTTTACAATCGATTATAAATATAACTATTGTATTATTTATGTGGAAGGTATTTGATAAAAAACCTTATTCTTTTATAGGAATTACTTCGATAAAAGAAGGCTATAAACAATTAATAATTGGAATGTTTATGGGGATTATTTCAATATCTTTTGTATTCGTAATATTACTAATGATGGGTGATATTAAACTTGAAAACAGTCTGATTGAACCTAATATTAACCCTTCAATCGTGTACTACTTCGTATTATTTATATTTGTAGGCATCAGTGAAGAGCTTTTTTCAAGAGGTTATTGTATGACTGTTTTGAAGCAAACAAATAAGAGATGGATTGTATTGCTCTTACCAGCATTTGTTTTTTCGGTTTTACATATAAACAATCCTAACATTGAATTTATAGGGCTTTTGAATATATTTTTAATTGGGCTGCTTTTTGCATATATGTTTATTCGAACATGTTCTATTTGGATGCCAATTGGATATCACATTACCTGGAATTTTTTTCAAGGAAACGTTTATGGTTTTGAAGTGAGTGGATTGGAAGTTGAAAGTATTTATAATGGTAAATTAGTAACAAGTAATTTGTTGAATGGAGGTTTATTTGGACCTGAAGGAGGATTGCTTGTTACGGGAATTATTATATTAGGATTTATTAGCGTATATATTATAACCGGTGGAGGAAGAAAGAGTGAATTTTTTTATTGATCAAATGAAAGTATCAGATTGGAATCAAGCCAGTAATATTTACCTAGAAGGAATCCAAACAGGAAATGCAACCTTTCAAAATGAAGTTCCAACTTGGGAAGAGTGGGATAGAGACCATTTAATAGAATGTAGATTTGTAGCAAGATGTGACGACAACATACTTGGTTGGGTTGCTCTAAGTTCAATTAGCAACAGACCTGTTTTTAGAGGTGTGGCTGAAGATAGTATCTATATTAAAAATGAGTATAAAGGTATAGGCGTAGCTTCTGCTTTAATGCAACATATGATTATGCAATCAGAATTGCTTGGATTTTGGACTTTAGAGGCGAAAATTTTCCCTGAAAATATTGAAAGTATAAATTTACATCAAAAATTTGGGTTTAAGTCGGTAGGGATTAGAGAAAAGATAGGTCAATCCGTGCTTGGAGTTTGGAGAGATATTGTTGTTCTTGAACGTAGAAGTGAGGTAGTTGGACGATAGGGATAAAAGTTTGAAATAAGACATGAAATGATTGTCTAAAGTATAACAATATGATATAATAAATTTTATGTATGCAAAGAATTAGACGAGAAAATCGGCTGCAAAGATCAAGCCCCTTTGTTAAGAATCTGCCGCTTTTCAAATTACCTTATGTTAATCATTGTTTTCAACTAGAAAAGTGGTTATTCTGGTTTAGCTAATTTTCTTATACCATTTACATAGGAGGTATTTGTTTGAAAATACAAGAGGTAATAGAATATATAGATGCAGAAATATTAGTTGGTGAAGAGCATCTTAATGAGGAAATTGAATATGGTTGGAGCTGTGATTTAATGAGTGACGTATTGGCCTTCGTTAAGAATAATGTCATTTTATTAACTGGATTAATACATCCTCAAGTAATCAGAACAGCAGAAATGTTAGATATTAAAGCAATTGCATTTGTGAGAGGGAAGATGCCAGGAGAAGAGATTTTGCGGATGGCAAAATCAAGAGATATGGTTGTTCTCGCCACAAAGCATTCATTATTTACAGTTAGCGGGATATTATATGAAAAAGGGCTAATAGGAGAGGATTGCACACGATGAAATTACACTTTGAAGTAGACGGTGGTGAATTTACTTCGGCAGGTGGTGCGTCAAGTAAATTAAAAAAAACCTTAAGACAATTAGGAATATTACCAGATGTAATTAGAAAAGTATCAATCGCTATGTATGAAGCAGAAATAAATATGGTAATTCATGCAAATGGTGGTGTTGTTGATATAGAGATTACGCCTGAAAGAATTTTTATAGTGCTTCAAGATCATGGACCAGGTATTGATGATGTGGAGTTGGCAATGCAAGTGGGGTATTCAACCGCATCAAGAGAAGCACGAGAAATGGGCTTTGGAGCAGGGATGGGATTACCCAATATTAAAAAGAACAGTGATCACTTAAACATTACTTCTGTAATTGGCGAAGGAACAAGGGTTGAGATTGCTGTTATGTTAGGATAGGAGAACAAAAATGTCGACTATTTTTCACTCAGTAACACTAAATGAAGACAAATGTATTGGATGTACGGATTGTATAAAGAGATGTCCAACGGAAGCAATCAGAGTTAGAAATTCTAAGGCTGTTATTACAGACGAAAGATGTATTGATTGTGGGATGTGCATACGAGTATGTAGAAACAATGCAAAAAAAGCTACTACCGATTCTATCGAAAAGATACATATGTTTGAATATAAGGTTGCAATTCCAGCACCCACATTATATACACAATTTAAAAATATAGTCAATCCAAATGTTGTATTAACTGGTTTAAAACAAATTGGTTTTGATGAAGTATTTGAAGTGGCAAAGGCTGCAGAGATTATAACTGAATATACCAAAAAACTTCTTCAAAATGATATGATTAAAAAACCCATAATATCTTCTGCCTGTCCAGCAATAGTTAAGTTAATTCAAATGAGATTTCCTTCTTTGATTCCCAATATTATGCCGGTTATCTCTCCAAAGGAAGCTATGGCAAGATATGCAAAAAACTATTTAATTGGTCAAGGAATGAAAGAAGAATCAATTGGTGTATTTTTTATTTCACCATGTGCTGCAAAGGTTACGAATAGTAGAATGCCTGAAACCATTCACAAGTCTTATGTAGATGGAGTTATTTCCTTAAAAGAAGTCTATATAAAACTCATTCCAGAACTGAAAAAAATGGGTGAGCCCGAAGCATTGTTAATGAGCTCAATGGAGGGTATTGGGTGGGCCGGTATTGGTGGAGAAGGAAAGGCAACAATGATTGAAAACCATATTGCAGTTGATGGTATTGAAAATGTAATAAAAGTACTTGAAAGAATTGAAGATGGTAAACTTGATGTAGATTTTCTAGAATGCTTAGCATGTGTCAATGGTTGCTTAGGGGGACCTCTAACAGTAGAAGATTCTTTTGTAGCAAACAATAGAATGGATAAGGTGAAAAAATACATCAAAGAAGGTGCAGAAAAGAGACCAATCCATATTTATGACGACAGTGTAAAGCTTTCATGGGATTTACCATTAAAAACGAAACAGGTTCATAAGCTAGATGAAAATATGAATAGGGCTTTAGAAAAAATCGAAAGACTTGAGATGATTTATGAGACCCTGCCACAGATTGATTGTGGTTCATGTGGTGCTCCAACATGTAGAGCATTGGCTGAAGATATCGTTAGGGATATTGCGAATATTGAAGATTGTGTGTTTATGCTTAGAATGAAAGTTAGAAGCATGGCTGAGGATATGTTAACCTTAGCGCAGAAAATGCCGCCGTCAATCAGTAGAAAACAATTATAAAGTATAAAGGAGAAAAAACTATGGTTGTAAAAGATATTGTAGAGAAAATTGATTTCAAAGTGTTAAGTGGACAGGAATTACTTGATAACGAAATCAAGAGTGGATTTGTTGGTGATTTATTAAGTGTTGTAATGGGAAAAGCAAAGGAAGGTTGTGCTTGGATTACAATTCAAGGACATTTGAATATAGTTGCAGTTGCATCCTTGGTTGGTGTGGCCTGCATTATTGTTTCTGAAGGCTTTGAAGTAGAGCCTGATACAATAGAAAAAGCAAACGAGGAAGAAATTCCTATCTTATCAACTACGATGTCATCCTATCAAGTAGCAGTACAATTAACGAAGTTAGGAATTGCATAGGAAATAAGGAAGGCTAGGTAAAGTTACAATGAAAGAATTATCAATGCATATTTTGGATATTGCACAAAATAGTGTAAGAGCCAAAGCAAAGAATATTGACATCACGGTTAAAGAATTGATAAAGGCTAATGTTTTTGAATTCTCTATTACAGATGATGGAACTGGAATCCCAGATGAAATCTTTAAGACTATAAAAGATCCATTTACTACTTCTCGAACATCTAGAAAGGTTGGCTTAGGCATTCCTTTTTTGAATGATACGTGTGTATTATGTGGAGGTCTGTTAGACATTCAAACTCAGTTAGGAGAAGGTACTTTGCTTAGAGCGACTATGTCCTATGATCATATAGATCGTCCACCTCTTGGTGATATTGCATCAACCATTGTTGGACTTGTAACATCAAATGAAGATATTAACATACACTATAGTCATTTCTTTAACGATAATGTGTTTGATTTTGAAACAAAAGAAATAAAAGACATTATTGGCGACTTACCCTTGGCAGATATTTCCATTTATCAATGGATGAAAGAGTTTGTTAAAGAAAACATACAAGAAATAAAAGAAATGAACAATATGGAGTAAAACTTCGTTTATGTAACTTGAAATTGATATAATATTAACAAAAAACGATATTTGACATATTAGAACCGGTAAAAATGCAAGCATATTCTATTTTTACTGCATAAAAAAGTGCATAAAGTGTAAAAAAGTTCCAATATATGAATTATTATAAGTTGTTAATTTTATAACAAGTATTGTGCAAGCACAATATGTGTAGTATAATACTAAAGGATTTAGTCATTTTATGACGTAATATCAAATTGATTGGGGGTCTAGTTAATGAGCGCATTAACTTTTAAAAGAGGCATTCACCCGAATGAGTCCAAACATTTAACGGAACACAAACAAATAAATACCATATTACCAACTGGTGACCTTGTTTTTCCAATGGTTCAACACATTGGAGCACCATGTAAACCAATAGTTGCAAAAGGTGATTACGTTTTTGTAGGCCAAAAGATTGGAGAAGCTCAAGGGTTCATTTCTTCACCGATACATAGTAGTGTTTCAGGTATTGTTAAAAATGTAACGGATGTATTACATCCAAATGGATTTAAAATTGCAGCAGTAATCATTGAAAATGACGAAAAGTATGCAATGCTTGAATCTATTGTGCAGAGAACGGATATTAATAGCCTATCAAAAGAAGAAATTATTGAAATTGTAAAAGAAGCAGGAATTGTAGGTATGGGCGGTGCAGGATTCCCGACTCATGTTAAACTATCTCCACCACCAACTAAAAATATTGAGTACATCATCATCAATGGTGCAGAATGCGAACCATTTCTAACATCTGACCATAGAATCATGTTGGAAGAGACTGAAAGAATTGTTTTAGGTTTGAAAATTGTTTTATCAATATTTCCTAATGCCAAAGGATATATAGGTATTGAAGACAATAAACCAGATGCTATTAAAGTACTACAAGAAGCAACAAAGAATATTTCTAATATTGAAGTTGCAGTAGTGAAATCAAAGTATCCTCAAGGTGCTGAAAAACAACTTATATACTCTATAACGAAACGTATTGTTCCCGCGGGAGGATTACCAGCAGATGTAGGATGTATTGTTAACAATATTGACACGATAGTGGCAATACAAAAAGCGATCTATGAAGGATTGCCATTAATTAGAAGAATTGTAACTGTTTCAGGAGGGGCTATAAAAAATCCTCAAAATTTCCAGGTTAAGTTAGGTGTTTCTTATAGAGAACTCATTGAAGCAGCAGGCGGATTTACTGAAACTCCGGCTAAGGTTATTTCTGGAGGTCCTATGATGGGATTTGCAATGTATTCCTTGGATGTACCTGTTGTGAAAGGAACTTCTTCTATTTTATGTCTTACTAAAGATGAAATTGGAACAGATGAAGAGCAAAATTGCATCAGATGTGGAAAGTGTGTTATGCACTGCCCAATGAGTCTAATGCCAATGGAGCTTAATAAATATGCATTAGCGAATGAAGTTGACAAAGTCGAAATATATAGAGGCATGGATTGTATTGAATGTGGTGCCTGTTCTTATGTTTGTCCTTCAAAGCGTCATTTATTACAATCTATTAGAACAGCTAAAAAAACAATATTAGTAAATAGAAAAAACAGCTAAGGAGGAATTTAACGTGTCTGATTTATTCGTTGTATCTTCGTCACCGCATATACGTGCAAAGGAAAATGTGTCAACAGTTATGAGAGATGTAGTCATTGCACTGTTGCCAGCAACATTCTTTGGCGTTTATAATTTTGGGATAAGAGCATTGATTATAGTAGTATTATGTATAGCAAGCTCAGTTGCAGCAGAAGCGCTATATCAAATGCTAACGAATCAAAAGATAACTACTGGTGATTATAGTGCGATTATTACTGGTTTATTACTTGGATTAAACCTACCTCATACAGTACCATATTTTATCCCTGTTTTAGGTAGTGTATTCGCAATTATTATTGTTAAGCAATTGTTTGGTGGTCTTGGTCAGAATTTTATGAATCCAGCATTGGCAGCAAGAGCATTTTTATTAATTTCTTTTGCCGGCATTATGACCAAATGGCAGCTTGATGGGGTAAGTACTGCGACACCTCTTGCAATATTTAAAGCAGAATCAGCAATGGGTTTTAACGCACCAGAGTTGATGGATTTATTTATTGGTCGTATCGGTGGATGTATTGGTGAAACCTCTGCGATTGCATTAATTTTAGGTGGCTTATATTTATTGTTTAGAAAAGTGATTGACTGGAGAATTCCAGGTACATATTTATTAACAGTAGCAATTATGGCCGTTGCCCTTGGTGGAAAAGGCTTTGATATTAACACAATAGCCTACCATTTGTTTTCTGGTGGTTTATTATTAGGTGCTTTCTTTATGGCAACTGATTATTCTTCTTCCCCGATGACAAATATCGGTAAAATCATTATGGGTATTGGGTGTGGAATTTTAACAATTCTCATTAGATTATATGGGGGTTATCCAGAAGGTGTTTCTTTTGCTATCTTAATCATGAACTTATTTGTACCTCTTATTGATCGTTACACAATTCCAAAATCCTTTGGGGAGGTGGCAAAAAAATGAAAGAACTAATAAAGAATGCATTAATATTATTTGCAATTACCTTAGTGGGAACAATTTTGCTTGCCATTTCTTATCAGGTAACAGAAGAACCAATTAAGCTACAAAAAGCAAAGCAAACGGCAGCTGCTAATGAAACAGTAATGCCAGGTGCAGATTTTGAGCCATTGGTAGATTTAGACCTTACAAAGCATGAAAAAATCGATTCAATATTTGCTGCTAAAAATGCTGATGAGATTGTTGGTTATACGTTTAAGTTGATTACAGATGAAGGATATAATTCTGGTTTAGAAATCATAGTTGGAATTAGTTTAGAAGGTAGCGTAACTGGAGTTGACATCGTAAAGAGTTCAGAAACACCAGGTCTTGGTGCTAAGGCAGATGATCCAGAGTTTAAAGGTAAATTTACGGATAAACCACTTTCAGAACTAACAGTTGTAAAAGGTAGTGCAGCTAATGAAAATGAAATTGAATCCATTAGCGGTGCAACGATTACTTCAAGAGCAGTAGCTAATGCTGTGAATGAAGCAATTAACTATTATAATAATGAATTGTCAAAGGGGGGCAACTAAATGAGCGGGTTAATAAACAGATTAAAAAATGGTCTTGTTACTGAGAACCCTACCTTTGTTCAAGTATTAGGTATGTGCCCAACCTTAGCAGTAACAACTTCTGCTATTAACGGTTTAGGTATGGGACTTGCAACTACAGCTGTTCTTATGGGTTCTAACTTAGTAATATCAATGCTAAGAAATATAATACCATCAAAGGTGAGAATACCAGCGTTTATAGTTGTTATTGCAGTATTTGTAACAATTACAGATATGCTATTACAAGCGTTTGTACCTTCCTTATATTCAGCTCTTGGTATTTTTATCCCTTTAATCGTTGTAAATTGTGTTGTGCTTGGTAGAGCAGAAGCTTATGCATCAAAAAATGGTCTATTAAATTCCCTTTGGGATGGTTTGGGTAATGGACTAGGATTTACCTTTTCATTAGGTGTAATTGGTATTATTAGAGAAATTTTTGGTTCAGGTGCAGCATTTGGAAAAAATATTATGCCAAGTTTTTATGAACCAGTAACTATATTAGTTCTTGCACCAGGTGCATTTATTGTATTAGGGTTGGTGTTTGCGCTATTTAACTTTGTAAATTCAAAAAAAACGAATAAAGCATAGAGGAGGGACAAAAAAATGGATTTATTATTATTGTTTATTGGTGCCATTATTGTAAATAACGTTGTATTATCACGATTTTTAGGAATTTGTCCTTTTCTTGGTGTTTCTAAGAAAGTGGAGACAGCTGTTGGTATGGGTCTTGCTGTTACATTTGTTATCACACTAGCATCTTTAATATCTTATATTGTTTATGAGTTCTTGCTAGTAAACTTGCACTTGGAATATTTATCTACAATTACTTTTATATTGGTTATAGCTGCATTAGTACAATTTGTAGAAATGGTTATTCAAAAAACAAGTCCGTCACTATACCAAGCACTAGGCGTATATTTGCCTTTGATCACAACAAACTGTGCAGTACTTGGGGTAGCAGTTATTAATATGACTAGTAAATACTCTTTATTTGCAAGTGTTATTAACGGTTTAGGAACTTCAATTGGCTTTACATTAGCAATTATTCTAATGGCAGGCATAAGAGAAAGAATAGAATATAACAATGTACCAAAGCCTTTCAAAGGCTATCCTATTGTGTTAATCACAGCAAGCTTAATGGCAATTGCATTCTTAGGCTTCACTGGATTAATCTAAAAAGAATGGAGGGTTAAGTCGTGGATTATATAAATATCCTTTATGCTGCAGCAGCACTTGGTGGCCTTGCTTTACTTTTTGGTGTTGGACTTGGGTTTGCAGCAATAAAATTTGCTGTTGAAGTAGATCCTTTAGTACCAGTAGTTAGAGAATTATTACCAGGAGCTAATTGTGGAGGTTGTGGTTTTGCTGGATGTGATGCATTTGCAAATGCGCTAGTAAGCGGTGCAGCTAGACCAAACGGATGTCCTGTAAATAATAGTGACAATGCATCAAAAATTGCAATTGCATTAGGTCAAGTTGCAGTAGTAGGCGAAAAAACAAGTGCTTTTGTAAAATGTAATGGTACTTGTGATTTAGCGAGTGAAAAATATGAATACTATGGAATTAAAGATTGTCAAGCTGCTACGTATCTACAAGGTACAGGTTCAAAAGGCTGCGAATATGGTTGTTTAGGACTTGGAAGCTGTTTTAATGTCTGTATGTTCGATGCGATTACTATTGAAAATGGTATTGCAATCATTGATGAGGACAAATGTGTTTCATGTGGTTTATGTGTTAATGCTTGTCCAAAGAATATTATTGAGATTGTTAAAGTTTCTGGTCATACTAGAGTAAAATGTAATTCTAAAGATAAAGGCAAAGAAGTGAAAGCAAATTGTAGTGTTGGATGTATAGGCTGTGGTATTTGTGTTAAACAATGTGAAAGTGACGCAATCCACGTGAATGATTCCTTAGCAAAAATTGATTATGATAAATGTATCAATTGTGGTAAATGTGTAGCTAAATGTCCTACAAAGGCAATCATTAGCTAATCAAATAATTATGATAGGACGTAACTGATTTGATTCAGTTACGTCTTTTGTTATTTAGAAGGGTAGCAAAAAAACTATTTGGTTTTTGTATACAAAGTAATTTGGTTATGATAAAATTATCCTTGAGATAAATTTTTATTGCAAGGAAGGATGATGAAAAATGGCTTATAGCAGAGGTGGCGTGAAGAACGGATGGTCGCTATTTTTTTTGATTTTAGCAGGTATCGTTTTAGGGGGATTTTTAGGTAGCCTTGCAGTCGATGTACCATTTTTAAACTGGCTTAATTTTGGTTATACTTTTGGTATGAATGATCCGGTTGCAATGGATTTAAAAGTAGTATTTCTTCAATTTCAAATTTCTTTTGATATATCTATTGCGAGCTTATTAGGAATCGGTGTTGCGATTTTTGTATATAAAAAAGTATTGTAAATCTAAAGGATAAAAAGGGACTTATGATAAATATTGTTTTGGCATCTGCTTCACCAAGAAGAAGCGAAATTTTAGAAAAACTAAATATTCCATTTCAAAAAAGAGTGAGCTTAATTGATGAGGCAAAATATTTTAACGATGATCCAAGAGAGCTAGTAAAAACCCTATCCTTGGAGAAAGCAAAAAGTGTTATCATTGAAGCAAATGAAGATAAAATCATTATTGGTGCTGATACAGTAGTTGTTTATGATAATAAGGTACTCGGAAAACCACATAACGATCAGGATGCTTTATGTTATTTGAAACAACTTTCAGGGAAAATGCATTTTGTGTATACTGGGATAACAATGCTTCATCCATTATACAATAAGGTCTATATTGACTATTGCGAAACAATGGTTTTTATGAGAGACTATAACGAACATGAAATGAATGCCTATATTAAAACAAAAGAACCAATTGATAAAGCTGGTGCCTATGCGATTCAAGGTTATGGGGCTACGCTCGTTGATAAAATAGATGGTGATTATTATAATGTTGTAGGTTTGCCTATCTCAAAATTAATCGAAGGATTTTTCCATCTAGGTGTTGATTACTTTAATTCGTTTCATAATGATTAATAGACTATATAACATTTGCTGGGGAGTAGGTGTTAATAGATAAATGAATGCTAGACATTCAATAATTACAATGGGGGAGAAAAAATGAATAATGTTAGGCTAACAGTTAAGGAATTGCCTACAGATGAACGACCTTATGAAAAACTTGAGAAGTATGGGGCTTCTGTTTTATCAGATGCTGAGCTTCTTGCAATTATCATAAAAAGTGGTTCAAGAAGGGAGCGTTCCATTGACGTGGCACAAAAAGTATTAAAGCTAAATACAAGGGGTTTAGCTGGAATTCATCAATTATCACTTAAAGAATTGGAGACAATTCCTGGGATTGGTAGAGTAAAAGCAATACAAATCAAATCAATTGCAGAGTTATCAACGCGTATTTCTAAGAACAGTGCAATACAAAAGCTTCAAATAAGTTCACCAGGCTCGGTTGCGAATATTTACATGGAAGAAATGCGACATCTACAACAAGAGCATTTGAAAATTGTTCTATTGGATACTAAAAACAACATTATTAGTGATCATACTATTTCCATTGGAACAGTGAATGCATCATTAGTAAATCCACGAGAAGTATTTATACATGCTCTAAAAAATTTAGCTGTTCATATCATAATTTTACATAATCACCCCAGTGGTGATCCAACGCCGAGTAAGGAAGATATATCTATAACAAAAAGAATTACAGAAGCAAGTGAAATTATTGGCATAAAATTATTAGATCATATTATAATAGGAGACGGTAAATATATAAGTTTAAGAGAAAAAGGTATATGTTAACAAAAACTAATCATTGCTACTGCCTAAGTTGAGATGTACGTGATATGAGTATCCTTTGCTTTTTTGGTAATAATAGTTTTATACTCAAAAGAGCTTTTCAAAGGAGAAAGATATGATTTTCAAAAGAGATTTTGGCTTTGATTTAGGCACAACATACATGCACATTTGTCAAAAAGATAAAGGTGTTATACTAAATGAACCAGAAGCTATTGCCATTGATTTGATTTCAAAAAATGTAATTGCTGTTGGAGATATGGCATTCGATATGTATGAAAAAGCTCCTAAATCGATAAAAATAAATATGCCTGTAAAATATGGTGTTATTGCAGATTTTGATAATATGTTAAGCTTATTAGATTATCAATGTAAGAATTTGAAAATAGACAAAGGTAGTAGACCTACAGCACTTGTATGCGTTCCATATCATATTTCAGAGGTAGAAAGAAGAGCCTTATATGATTTGTTTACCAAGTCTAGACCAAGATTCAAAAGTGTTTTTATGCTTGAAAAACCACTTGCAGCTGGTATTGGCTGTGGAATAGATGTTATGGAACCCGTAGGAAATATGATCGTAGATATCGGTGGAGGTACGACCGAGATTTCGGTAATATCTTTAGGTGGTGTTGTTAATAGCGAGTTGATAAAAGTCGGCGGAGAAAGATTTGACAATAATATTAGGAACTTAGTGAAAAGAAACCACAATGTTTTAATAGGTTTAAGAACTGCTGAAAGAATTAAGATAGAGATTGGCAATGCAATAGGTAATGATATTAGCCAATCTATTGAGGTAGTTGGTAGAGATATTGTAAGTGGATTACCAAAAACTGTTGAAATAACGAGTAACGAAGTACATGAGGCAATGAAGGAAGAGATTAATTCAATTATCGATGCCATTAAACTAATTCTAGAAAAAACTCCTCCAGAGCTTTCAGCAGATATATTATCCTCAGGAATTCACGTAACAGGTGGTACCGCAAGCATTAAAAACCTTGATAGGTTAATCAGTAAGGAAACGAACCTTGAGGTGTTTATAAATGATAATCCTGCAAAGTGTGTTATCAATGGCGTATGCAATATATTGAACAATTATAATAAACATAAAAATATACTTTTTACACTTAAAGAATAGTATTCGAACCTGTTTATTTAGGGAGGCATCCATGAAAAGAAGAAGAAAGTTACCTGCGAAAAATATAATGATTGGAATTACAATAATATGTATTATAGCAATTTTATTTACGTGGAAAAGCAGGTCAAGTATTACACCATTTGAAAAATCAATATCCTTTGTAATAATTCCAATACAAAATGGAGTAAATGTTATTGGTGATTGGTTTGGAGAAAAGGTGCAGTTTGTTAAAGATATCAATGATTTAGAAAAGATAAATGAAACATTACAGACTGAACTTAATCAATTGGAATATGATAATAAAATTTTGCAAATGGATAAAACTGAACTTGAAAGATTAAGAGAGATATATACATTAGATAAAAGATATGCCGATTATCCTAAAATTGGTGCTCAGGTTATCGGAAAAGACCCAAGCAATTGGTACAAAACTTTTATGATCAACAAGGGTGAGAAAGATGGGCTTAAAGTCAACATGGTCGTATTAGCAGGGGATGGATTGGTTGGACATATTACTGAGGTAGGGCCTAATTACGCAAAGGTTCAATCAATCATTAATGATACCTGTAATGTTAGCGCAAAAATCATGAGAACGTCTGATTTATGTATCGTAAAGGGCGATCAAACACTCGTTAACGCAGATGCGTTATGTCGAGTGGACTACATTGAGGATCGAGCTAATATAGTCATTGGTGACGAAATTGTTACTTCCCATTTAGGTTCTATTTATCCACCAGGAATTCTTATAGGCACAATCCAGGAAATTGATAGTGATTCACCAAAGATGACAAGAACTGCTACTTTACAACCAGCTGTTGATTTCAAACATTTAGAAGAGGTTTTAGTTGTAAATCAAGTATGGGATGATGGTTTAACAGAATAAAACAAAAGTACATTGAAAGAGTAGGAATGAAGAAATGGTTAGAGTAATAGCAGTTATTGCAATTATTATTTTTAATATTGTTTTTCAATCAACCATAGTTCAAAACTTTGCTATTGGTGGTATTACAATAAATTTATTAATTATGACAGTTGTTTCTTTTTCTTTGATGAGAGGAAAGCTGGAAGGTGCCATTATTGGTTTTTTTATTGGACTGATGCAGGATGTTTTTTTTGGTAGTGTAATTGGGTTTTATGCATTATTATATATGTATTTTGGATTTTTTAGTGGGTATCTTAACAAAGCACTTTATAGAGACAATTTATTAATACCAATACTCGCTATTTCTGTAAGTGATTTGATCTTAAATCTGTTTATTTACATAATGACATATCTTTTTAGAGGTAGAACAGATTTTCCATATTATTTTACCAATATCATATTACCAGAACTAGTATATACGACTTTAGTAGCAGTATTTGTATATAAGTTTTATATGTTTGTGAATGAAAAACTTGATTCAGTGGAAAAAAGAAGGGAGAACAAGGATAAGGTATGAAACCATTTTTAAAAGCCCTACGTAAAATACTAACTCATAGATTGTTCTTGCTTAGTGTTATTATACTCTGTATGTTCATTCTTCTGTTTAATAGAATTTTTGAACTTCAAATTGTTCAAGGTGAAATGCTTGAAAACGAATTCAGTTTAAGTATACTTAAAGAAAGAAAGTTAGAGGGACAGCGTGGAAACATTTATGATCGATATGGATTTCCTTTGGCTGAGAATATAATTGCTTACAATGTGTTATTGGATGGAAGTATACGTGTTGATAATATGAATCAAATGATTTTTGAACTTTGCCAAATTATTCAACATAGTGGTAATGAAATTGTGAGTGAACTTCCTATTACAATAAATGAAGATGGAACTTTTGTTTATACGCAGACAGAGTCTCAAATACTTAAATTTAAAAAGAATATTTTTGTTGGAAACACCTCAGCAGCATTAACTTCTACAGAAAAAAACATGATGGCAAATGATATGTTTAAATACCTTAGAGATGAGCTTTTTGAAATTCCAGCAGATATATATACAGATGAAGATGTTTTATCAATTTTAAATATTAGATATCCCTTGTGGTTGAATCGGTATACACAATATCAACTTGAAACAGTGGCGATTGACATTAATGACGAAACGCTTGCTAGAATAGAAGAAAATATATGGAAATTCCCAGGTGTATCAATTGTAGAAGATCCACTTCGTGTTTATAATGAAGCAAAATATTTTGCTCATATCATTGGATATACTGGTACAATAGATGCCACTACTTATGAAGACCTTAAATCACTTGGATATAGTGCGAACGATACCGTTGGTAAAATTGGCATTGAACAAGAGATGGAGGTTTATCTTAAAGGTAAGAATGGTATCCAAAGAGTTGAGGTTGATAACTTTGGAAGAACGATGAATATATTAGAAACCATAGAGCCAGCAGCGGGTAAAAATGTCTATCTTACGATAGATAGAGATTTACAAATGGAGTGTTATAATCTTTTAGAACAAAAACTTGCCTATTTACTTCAAAGTACGTTGAGTATGAATGGTTATTCAGGTAAAGATAAAGATGATAAAGTTACTTTAATGAGAGATGTTTTTAGCTCGTTATTTTCGAATAACATTTATTCTATTCAAAAAATTGAAGAATCAACTGAGGGTGAAAGACAGAGAAGGGTATATAATACATTTTTAACTGCTTATAATGGATTGAAAAATAATATCACAGCCTCATTAAGTGATAACTTAACATATCCTACCAAGGAAGATATGAATTATTATACATTTATACTTACAAAGTTAAAAGAAGAGGGTTACCTCTTGGATGGTTATAAGGAATCACCATTATATTCGAAATTTATGAAAAGTGAAGTATCTTTTAAACAGCTCTTAGAAGAATACGTTACCAATAAATTACTCACGATAGAAAGCTTGGGTATTAAGGATGAACCTCCCTTTGAAGTTATAAAAGGGATTATATTAAATGAGCACGTTAATTATGTCACCTTCAAAAGAGCAATTTATACTGGTCTCGCAAAAAAAGAGCGTTTTTCCTATACAGATTTATGTGTAGCACTGGTTGAACAAGGGATTGTAACGACTTCTGAAGATCAACTGAGGAGTTTGAAAAATGGATCGTTAGGTAGCATGGCATTTATTAAAGATATGATAACTAAGCTCGAATTAACGCCTCAACAACTAGCCCTTGATCCGTGTTCGGGATCTGTTGTTGTAACGGATGTAAATACAGGTGAGGTGTTAGCAATGGTTAGCTACCCGAGCTATGATAATAATCGTTTGGTTAATAATTTTGATTATGAATATTATTTGAGTTTACTTAATGATCACTCTAAGCCACTGTTTCCCATGGCAACACAAGGAAAAACTGCTCCAGGATCTACCTATAAAATGGTAGCTGCAATGGCTGCACTTGAAGAAGGAGCTATTGGAGTTAACGAACATTTTTCTTGTCAAGGTTTATATCAAAAGATAACACCTCATGCAAAGTGCTGGATTTATGATTTGGGAGGGACGCATGGTTCACTAACCGTATCAGGTGCATTGGAAGTATCGTGTAATTATTTTTTCTATGATATGGGATATAGATTATCTAAGGATTCAGATAATTCGTATTTAGATATTAGAGGTGTCAATGCTCTCAATGAATATGCCACATTACTAGGACTGGGTACTAAAACAGGAATTGAGATTGGTGATTCTGATCCAACTTTACCCGTACAAGATGCTGTACGTTCTTCTATTGGTCAAACAGCAAACACATATACACCTGTTCAGTTAGCAAGATATGTTTCAACCTTGGCAAACGGTGGTACTAGCTATGAACTAAATGTTATTGATAAAATTCTCGAAAACAATGGGGCACTATTTTTTGATAAAACGCCAGCTGTTACTTGGAAAAATGATTTCGAGCAAACAAACATCAAAACGATTCAAGAAGGTATGTATTTAGTTACATCAGGTTCAAGAGGTACTGCAAGAACAATCTTCTCGGGTTTTCCAATTCCTGTAGCTGGCAAAACCGGTACTGCTCAACAATCGATAACACGACCAGACCATGGGATATTCGTAGGGTATGCACCTTATACGAAACCTGAAATTGGGGTTTCAGTTGTTATTCCTTTTGGTTATGGTTCTACCGTACCAACAATAGTAGGTAAAGACGTTATCGGAGCATATTATCAAATTGGTGAAGAAAAAATAGATGACGAAGCCTCATTCGACCATATTTTAGATTAATATATGATATTTAGCTAGATATTTATGAATACTTTATGCTATAATAATACATGTATTGTTTCTCCATTATTTAACCGAATGGAAGAAGTTCCCCACTTCTTAAGTGGAGGAACTAATTCCAACATCGGTGGGGGTGTGGGCTCCAACCGATGTGCAAGCGAAGCTTGCATTCGGTTACGAAACCGTAGCGAAGGCGGAGGTTTTGCAACATTGAATTGAATAAAAAGAAGGTACTTATATGAAAGATGCAATATTAATAAAAGGGAATAAGTATGGATTAACCATTATCATAAATGATATGTTTGATATTCGTACAATACAGGAAGCGTTGTATAAAAAACTCAATGATTCTAGAAAGTTTTTCGGATCATCTAAGGTTTCCTTATCGTTTGAAGGAAAAGCCCTTACAGCTGAAGAACAGAAAACCTTGATTGAAATTGTGCAAAATGCTTCTGACTTAGATATAATATGTATAATGGATTCAACACAAGATATTTCCCCTGTGGTTGAAAAAGAGCAGACAACCAACCTTCAGGAAATGGAAAACACAAATAAACATAGTAATGAAAATGAAAGTAGTAATAAACATAGTAATGAAATGGAAAGCACAAATAGCAAGAAAAATAAATATGAAATTGAAGTCAAAAGTAGTAAAAGACCTGTAAGTAAAAGTAGTAAGAATAGCAATGATTCTAGTGTAATGGAAGTGATTCCCGAGAGTGCGGCAATTTTCCACAAAGGTACGCTAAGATCAGGTCAAGAAATTATTGCTAACTCAAGCATTATTATTATGGGTAATGTACACAACGGTGCATCAGTATCAGCAAAAGGTAATGTAATCGTTATTGGAAAATTAAATGGTTGTGTTCATGCAGGAAAGGATGGTAATGAAACCTCCTTTGTTGTTGCATTAAATATGAGTCCAACACAACTACGGATAGCTGATGTATTTGGCCGTTCACCTGATAAGAAAAGTAAAATTATTAGTATTCCACAAATAGCTTACGTTGAAGATGAACGTATTATTATTGAAAATATAAACAGGAATATTTACGAAAATTTAAATTTTATTAATAATTAAGAAAAGGGGAAACATCCATGAGCGAAGTAATTGTTATTACATCTGGTAAAGGTGGCGTAGGTAAAACAACTACCAGTGCTAATATTGGTACTGGCCTTGCTATGTTAGATAAAAAAGTTGTTTTATTAGATGCAGATATTGGCCTAAGAAATTTAGACGTAGTTATGGGACTAGAAAACAGAATCGTATACAATGTTATTGATGTAATTGAAGGAAATTGCAGATTAAAGCAAGCATTAATTAAAGACAAGAAATACCCTAATTTGTTTCTCCTTCCTGCAGCTCAAACAAGGGACAAAGATGCTGTTACCCCAGAGCAAATGAAGAAATTGTGTGAACATTTGAAAGAGGAATTTGATTTTGTAATTATTGATTGTCCAGCAGGTATTGAGCAAGGGTTCAAAAATGCAATTGCAGGTGCAGATAAGGCAATCGTTGTTACAACACCAGAAGTATCGGCTATTAGAGATGCTGATAGAATCATTGGTCTATTAGAGGCAAATGATCTTCATCATTCTAGATTAATTGTCAATAGAATCCGTGTAGATATGGTAAAACGTGGAGATATGATGACTGTTGATGATGTAATAGAAATATTGGCAATAGACTTAATAGGTACTATACCAGACGATGAAAACATCGTAATCTCTACAAATAACGGCGATCCAATCGTGAATAACACTACTTGTCCTTCAGGAAGAGCATATATGAATATTAGCAGAAGGATACTTGGAGAAGAGGTTCCATTTATGGAATTTCACAGTGATAAAGGCCTATTTGGAAAATTAAAGAGTATTATGGGTTTTAATAACTAAAAAGGGGGGAGTCCAGTGGGTATTTTCAGTAAGAAAACATCTAAAACTGTAGCAAAGGATAGACTTAAACTTGTATTAATCCATGATCGTGCAAATTGCTCGTCAGAAATATTAGAAATGATTAAGACGGATATCCTTCATGTGATAAATAAGTATATGGAAGTTGAAGAACAAGGCTTAGAAGTAAGGATTGGAACGACAAAATCAGACAGAAACAATACACAAGTACCAGTCTTATACGCCAATATTCCAATTAGAAATATGAGAAGCTCTGGTATAAAACAATATTAGAAAGAGGTCTATATGTTTCGTGAATATGATTTTAGAAGATTAGATATATTCTTTATCGTGCTAATTATTGCTTTAACAATTATTGGCGTTATTGCTATAAAAAGTGCAACTATGTCAAATATCCACGACGGAACAGATATATTTGTTAAAAAGCAAATAATTGGATTGGTTTCTGGTTTTGTGATAATGATTATTGTGGCTTTAATAGACTACCGCTTTATTAGTAAGTTTTATTGGCCAATTTATATTTTAAATATCGTACTTTTGGTTTCAGTTATCTTTTTTGGTAGAACTGTAAATAATGCTACAAGATGGATTAGTATTGGTGGTTTTAATCTTCAACCATCGGAGTTTTGCAAAATATTTCTTATTATTTTTTTAGCGAAACTGATTGATAAAAACAAAGAAAGAATCAATAAGCCAATATTTTTGGTTTTTATGATTGGACTAATCAGTTTACCAATGTATTTGATTTATAAGCAACCAAACTTATCTACAAGTTTGGTTATCATTGCAATCTTTGGCGTAATTCTATTTATATCAGGATTAAGCTATAAATATATAATTGGAACAATTGCTATTCTTATTCCTTGCTTTATTATTGGATTTTGGTATATACAACAACCGAACCAGATCCTATTAGAAGATTATCAAGTGAAGCGAATAATGACAGCAGTATATCCTGAAAAAGCTGAAACCTCAGACAAATTTCAGACCAACAATTCAATTCAAGCAATTGGATCAGGTAAGCTATTTGGCAAAGGACTTTATCAAGGCAAATTAAATCAATATAATTATTTGCCTGAACCTCAAACAGATTTCATATATTCTATTGTTGGTGAAGAATTTGGCTTTGTTGGGTGTAGTACGATTCTAACACTATTACTGGTTTTAATTATGAGGTGTTTATGGATTGCAAAGGATACAAAAGACCTATCAGCAACTATAATGGTTATTGGCTTTGTTACCATTATTTCGTTTCAAACTTTTATTAATGTTGGAGTAGTAACTGGTATTCTTCCTAATACGGGAATTCCCTTGCCATTTATTAGTTATGGAATTAGTTCTCTATGGTCAAATATGATAGGTGCGGGATTAGTTCTTAACATAAGTATGCAACGAAAAGCTATATATTATTAGAATGAAAGGGGTTTTAGGATGAACATCGGATTGGTAGCCCATGATAATAAAAAGAAGCTCATGCAAAATTTATGTATTGCCTACAGAAATATTTTGAGCAAACATGAATTATTTGCTACTGGTACAACGGGTAGATTGATTGAAGAAGTAACCAACCTTTCTATTCATAAATATTTAGCTGGACATTTGGGAGGTCAACAACAATTAGGCTCACAAATAGCGCATAATCAAATAGATGTTGTGATTTTTTTAAGAGATCCGTTATCTCAGAAACAACATGAACCAGATCCAGCTTCCGTTATACGTTTATGCGACATTCACAATATTCCAATTGCAACTAATTTGGCTACTGCTGAACTACTTATTAAAGCATTAGAAAGAGGAGATTTAGATTGGAGAAATGTTCTAAAATAGTGAGATAGAAACTAAACTATAATCAGGAAGGTTTGTTAATTGATAACAACAAAGCCATTATCCAATAGGATAATGGCTTATTAATGTGCAATAACATAAACAAAAAGCTTTAAAAAATGTAAAACACTACAAGAATACGATTAATACGTTGTTTTGATTTTTCTTATTCTGGCCGATTTTCTTATGCTACAATGAATTCTTTCATAAAATCAGGCAATAAATTCGTGTCACAATTAACGCTGAAAATAAATCTAACATCAAACTTATCTGAAAGAGTTTTTAACTTATCAATTAACTCATATGACGAATGAATGTCATTCACATGAGCTAAACGTAATAAGCCATCTGCATAAATTTCCGAAATATCATTGTCTTCAGAGAGTATACCGCACATGAAACCAAAAAACTCTTTGTAGTCAGTGATTGGATATTCAGAAATATTGGTATAACGGATTTGATGCTTTAAATGAAGCATATGACTGCTATCACCATCTAGATAAACAATATGCCCATCTGTTAAATTAACTGCTTCATTTGCCATCTTTATTAAGCTTTTTGTTTTCCCTTCCCCAGTATCACCTGCAACTAAACGTATCATAGTAATCTCCTCCTTATAGAATGGTAATTAAAAACAAATTAATGTACATAGAGTATATATTCCATAAGAAATTAATTTATCCTTTTTATAAATTGAAAATTAATTTCTTATTTCCTAGAAAAAGCTGATTGTCTTCACGAAACGAAACATAGAAAAAAACGTTATTCTATTATATTTAGAATAACGTCATAAAATTATACTTCGTTTCTAATTCTATTGAAAAATGTCAATCCATATAGTGCTGCTAAGCCGACAAGAGCATAAACAATACGGCTACCAGCAGTATCCATTCCGCCAAAAATTGCAGCAACTAAATCAAATCTAAAGAACCCAATTAATCCCCAGTTGATAGCACCTATTATTATTAAGGTTAATGCAATTATGTCAACAGGTTTTGTATTCATGAAAATCCTCCTTAAACAATTAGATTATAATTATCTATTAAATTCATAAACATAGTCTATGCATTTTTTGAATAAATACAATGCTAAATTATGGAAATGAAATTTAAGGATTATTAGACAAGGATACTGTAATAAAATATATTATAACAATACTAAGAGGTCAAGAATGAAAGAAGATGCAAATCGTTTTTATACAACCCATAAAATTATTGAAGGTGAAACGTTAAATGATATCGTAAAAGAATACGATTCAACAGTTACAAGTGTTCTTACAGCAAATCAACTTATAAATCCATTTATGCTTGAAAAAAATTCAACTATTGTTGTACCAATACAGAGAGAAGTTGTTATGACGCAAACTTCCTATGATTACGTGCGATATAAGAATGACTTAATGCACTTAAAAGCGCTTTATCCATTTCTTGAGGTTGAAACAATAGGCTTAAGTGTTGATGGAAGAGATATTTACAGTATAACCTTCGGAGAAGGAAAAAATACTGTCATGTTCAATGGAGCTCATCATGGAAATGAATGGATTACATCACTATTATTAATGAAATGGTTAGAGAATATTTGCTATGCATTCTCTTTAAAAGGAAGCATTCGAGGATATTCGATTCGAGATTTATTTGACGAAACTAGAATTGTTCTTATCCCAATGGTAAATCCTGATGGAGTAGAAATCGTTGTGAATGGATTAAATAATATTGGAAATAATGCACAAAAAATAATGAGAATGAATGGTGGGCGTGATGATTTTAATTTATGGAAAGCAAATGCCAATGGAGTAGACTTAAATAGAAATTATCCTGCCGGATGGCGTGAATACAAAAAAATCGAACGACAATTAAATATTTATTCACCAGGTCCTAGTAAATATGCAGGAATGAAACCACTTTCAGAGCCAGAAGCAAGATGTATGGCGAATTTCACAATGCGTATGGAGCCAAGATTAACCTTGTCTTTTCATTCCCAGGGTGAAGTAATATATTGGCAGTATTTAGGAAGAGGTGCTGCAGATAGTTTATATATTGGTAAAGAACTATCAAAAGCATGTGGTTATAAACTTGAATATGAAGATTGGTTTGAAGCTTTTGCAGGCTATAAGGATTGGTTTATACATCACTTTTCAAAGCCTGGGTTTACCATTGAGGTTGGTTTAGGTGTTAATCCGCTTCATGTAGATCAATTTGATTCAATATATGAAAGAACCGAAGAACTAATGCTCCTTGCCTCAATAATCTAGATTCATCTAGTATTCAATGAGCAAATATGATAATATAATATTGATTACAATATACATACAATTAGAAAGTTGGGAAGAAATGAACGAAGAGGATTTGTACTATAAATATTCTTACTATTTAAAGCAGAAGTATGGTGAGAAAGTATATAAATTACCAGTAAATTTAAACATCTCTTGCCCAAATAGAGATGGAACTGTAGGAACGAAAGGTTGCTATTTTTGTAGTGACAAAGGTACGGGGTTTGAAATGCTTCATTATGAAAAATCAGTTAGAGAACAATTGATTGAAAATAGAAACTATATTGGTAAAAGATATGGTGCAAATAAATTTATAGCATATTTTCAAAATTATACAAACACATATATGCCACTAGATGAGTTCAAACTGTATATGGAACAAGCATGTATGGATGATGTTGTAGAAATAGATGTTTCTACTAGACCAGATTGTATTTCAAGAGAGTATTTAGATGTTCTACAAGATATATACCATAAAACAAATACCAACATTACAATTGAGCTTGGTCTTCAAACTACAAATGATGAAAGCTTAATTAAAATTAATCGAGGTCATAATGTCCAAGATTTTATTGATGCAGTGAATGTGATTAAGGAATATCCCTTTGACATATGCGTTCATCTTATATTAAATTTACCTTGGGATGAGGATCAAGATGCTATTAATAGTGCAATCCTAATGAATCAACTAGCCATTAACCAGGTCAAGCTACATGCGCTATATATTGCAAAAGGTTCAGTTTTTGAGAGGATGTATGCGGAGAAGAATCTTGAGATTTGTTCAAAGGATGAATATATAAGTCGAGTCATTCTTTTTCTTGAAAATCTCGATTCATCAGTGGCTATTCAGAGGTTGATTGGACGAGCCCCCAAAGAAGAAACAGCATTTTGCAATTGGGATATAAGTTGGTGGAAGATTAGAGATGAAATTGATCACAAGATGAAGGAAATGAATACGTATCAAGGTAAAAAGAAGGTAACCTATGAAAAAAGAAAACGGGAATAGATATATTGAAAAAGAAAAAAAGGCAATTAAAGAAAAGAAAACAATGAATAAAGCAAATAAACATATCAATTTAGGATTAATTGTCTATTTTTTGATATTTGCATATTTGGTTTTTTGTGTTCTTAATTTTTCTTTTTCAGAAAAAACAAACTATACAATGGCAGAACCAGGCTCCATAATTGAGTCAGAGCTTTTTTCAGGAATCATTATTAAGGATGAAACAATTGTGAGTAGTAAGACGGAAGGTGCTGCTAACTATTTTGTACCAGAAGGTGAAAAAGTTAAGAAGGGTACTTTAATTAGTTGCGTTGATAATAATGGAGAAATTACAGCAGCCATTAATGCAAAGTTGCAAGAGGCAAAAACATTACAATTAAGTGATGTGAATTTTTCTTTAAATAATTATAAATATCTTCAGGATAAATTGAAAAATTATGTTCTATATAAGCATTCAAGGCCTTTTGAATATACATATTCTGCGAAAGCGGATATTGAAAGAGCTGTACTTGATGCTTCAAACACAGTACTCCTACAAGATGATCAAATATTAAGGAAAATATTAAGCAATTCAGTTGCACAGGATGAAAATATTCATTATGCTACAAAAAGTGGAGTAGTGTCCTATCAATTTGATGGTTTTGAAGGTATGAAAATAGAATCTTTTACTCCTGAAAGCTTGGATCAAGCGATTTCTTCAAAGAATGAAGATAATACTATTGTAGATGCACTTGGCGCTTTATCAATTACAAAGGATGCACCTTTGTTTAAAATTGTTAGTAATTACAAGTGGTATTTAGCAGCCGAAATCAATGATATTTGCGAAAAATATTTAGAGGATGAAAGTCATGCAACTATATATATTAATTTTAATGATATGAAAATGCAGGGTAAGATACATGAAATCATTAATAAAGATACCAAAACTTATATTGTTTTGGAATTTGATAGATACTTAAACGAGTATCTGGATGATCGTTTTTTAGACTTCTCAATCATTTATTCGAATTCTGAAGGAATTAAAATTCCATCCTCAGCTATAACAAATAAGGATTTTCTGAAAATTCCATTAGAGGCCTTGGTGAATTCAAATCAGCGATATGAAGTGAAGAAAAAAATTGTAGGTGATGATATTGTTGGTGGCGAATCCTTAGAAGGTGTTACAATTCCTATCTATAAAATTAGTGAGAGAGATGCTTACATTCCCAAATCAGATAAGTTAAAGGTTGGCGACGAAATAGTTTATGTTCTCGAAGATGGTAAAAACGTAGAATATAAAATTACAGAAATGCTACCAATCGAAGGTGTTTATGTAATCAATAAAGGATATGCTGCTTTTAAATTCATTGAAGTTATTTCCTATACACAGGATTATAAAATTGTAAAAGATACAACTGGATTTGGCGTTAATCAATACGACAGAATTGCAACAGATGCAAGTATACTTAAAGAAAATCAAATAATCAATTAGGAGAAAAGTAGATGCCAATTAACACTAATATTGATCGTATTTATAAAGAAATAGTTGAAGCATGTCATAATTCAGGTAGAAGACAAGAAGACATTACGTTAATAGCAGTCACAAAAACAAAACCAATAGAAGATATGAAACAAGCTCAAAATTACGGGATAATACATGTTGGTGAGAATAAAGTTCAAGAAATCGTAAATAAGTATCCTTATTTCAAGGAAAATTTTACATGGCATATGATTGGTCACCTACAAACCAATAAGGTTAAATCAATCATTGATAAAGTTGAACTCATTCATTCAGTTGACAGCATTAGATTAGCACAGCAAATCAATCTTGAAGCATCAAAAATGGATAAAGTACAGAATATTCTGGTTCAGGTTAATATCGCTGAAGAAGAATCTAAGTTTGGAGTAAGCAAAGAGGTAATCGAAACTTTTATTAGGGAAATAGCTTTATTACCAAATATTTGTATTAAAGGGCTAATGACAGTTGCACCTTATGTGGAAGATTCTGAAGAAAATAGACCTATTTTTAGGGAAATGTTTCAAGTTTTTGTTGACATAAATAGTAAAAACATTGATAATGTTACTATGGATGTGCTATCAATGGGGATGACGAATGACTTCGTGGTTGCAATTGAAGAAGGCTCTACAATGGTACGTATTGGAACTGCAATTTTTGGCGAAAGATATTAAATTAGGAAGGGATGAAAAAAATGGCTAAATTTTTTGATAAAATGTTAGATATCATGAATTTAAATGACTATGATGATGACGATGATGAATTAGAAAATGATGATGATTTAGATGAGTATGGAAGCTTAGCAGAAAAGCGTCCTTTTAAGAGCTATTCTGGCGGGAAGAACTATGAAAGTACTAGTACAGTAAGTAAGGTTGTCAATTTCCAAGCAAGTGTTCAAATGGAGGTTGTAGTTATTCAACCTTTGGCTTACGATGAAGCTCAAATAATCTGTGATCATATAAAAAGTAAAAGACCTGTAGTACTTAACTTAGAAAAAATGGAAAAAAATGTTGCGCAACGTATTATGGATTTTGTGAGTGGTTCTTGCTATACGCTTAATGGTAATTTGCAAAGAATTACAAATAATATTTTCATTATTGCACCTGAAAATGTTGATATTGCAGGTGACTTTAGAGAAGAACTTAAATCAAATGGCATCATTTTACCATGGAAAAACGAATAACTTAGGAGGCTTTTCATGGATCTTTTTTTATTAGCAATAGATAAATTTCTTTATATTTTAGAAGTACTTATTTTAGTTCGAGTGGTTGTTTCTTGGTTACCAATAGCAAGAGATAATCCATTTATAGAATTTTTATATACTGTAACAGAACCGATACTTGCTCCAATTAGAATAATGATTAATAAATCAATATTTGGAGGTAAAGGGCAAGTATTTGATTTATCTCCTCTAATTGCTTATTTTATATTACAATTGTTACACACATATTTAAAATAGGAATGATGATCGTGGACACAAGTAGCAATGAAAACCTGTTTTTAAGGAAATTAAATGATAAAGCTGAGCAAGCATATTATAACAATTTTCCAACTTATACGCATTTTTTAGATTTACATGAGCAAGGCCTTTTTAAAAGTCATATGAAGGAATTCCACAATGTTAACAATATTATGTTTGGTGGAAATGATTCCTGTGAACGGAAAATAATCATGTTTTTTCCAAGAGATTATCAAGAAGATCAAATTTATTTTCCGATAGCAATACTCCAAATAATAAACAATAGTGCTTCAGATAAACTTAATCACAGAGATTATCTTGGAGCGCTAATGAATTTAGGCATAGAAAGATATAAACTTGGTGATATCATTTGTGATGAACATTCAGCATATGTGTTTTGTATAGATGCACTTTCAGATTATATTATTGAACAATTGATAATGATTAAAAGGACAACCGTAACAATTAATAAAATTAACATGAGTGAAGTGACGCAAATAGGACCTCGTTTTGATGTTATTAAAGGTACAGTATCCTCGTTAAGATTAGATAGTATCCTAAAAATTGGGTTTTCATTATCAAGAGGTAATGCAACAATATTAATTCAAGGTGGTAAAGCCTTTATTAATAACAAGCTTTATGAGAAAAATTCGTCAAAGGTAGAGGAAGGCGATGTCATTTCATTAAGGGGCTTTGGTAAATTGAAGATTAATACTATAGGGGATTATACAAAAAAAGGTCGTATCTTTATTGAGCTATTAAAATACAAATAGGGAGGTTTACTATGTTAACACCATTAGATATTGAATCAAAGGTTTTTACTAAGTCATTTCAGGGGTACAATACTACAGAGGTAAAAACATTTATTAAAGAAATTTTAACACATTATGAGAAATTTTATAAAGAAAACATAGAGTTGAAAGATAAATTAAATACTTTGCAAGAAGCGGTTCAGTATTATAAGAATATTGAAACTACATTACAAAATACATTAATCTTAGCTGAAAGAACTGCAGAAGAAACAAAGACTGGGGCAAGACAAAGAGCGAACCAAATAGAAAAAGAAGCTCAACTAAAAGCAGATGTTATGGTTAATGATGCAAAGAACGAAATTATTTCAATTAATAAAATAAAGGAAGAATTGATTCGTAACTTCGATCATTCTAAAATACAAATTAGGCAATATTTAAAAACTCAACTTGAAATAACTGAAAGAAGTGATATGGATTTTACCTTTAATACATCAACTTTTGATATGTTATTTAGAACGAATAAAAATATGAGTGAAGCTCGTATAGAAACTCCTCTAGAGGTTCTAGTAGAAGCACAATTAGAAGCAGCACCTGTTCTAGAGAAAGAATCAGTAAATACGAATTCCTCAAGAACACCAATACCCCCTTTTAATGAAAACAACTAAAAGATAAGTTAAAAGGAAACCAAAAATTTACGATAAGGTGCTGGTATTGTTACAGCCCTTATTTCTTAAGTAAGGTGAAAAAAATGAACCAATTAACAGTGAATACTAAAAATAAAAACTATGAAATCATATTTAACAACAATTTTGAAGGTCTATTACATGAGATTAAAAAGCTAAATATTACAATCAGTAAAATCGCAATTATAACGGATGATCATGTTGGACCGTTATATTATGATCAAGTAAAGGAATGCTTAAGGACACTGTATCCTGAGATTTATTGCTTTACTTTTTTGCATGGAGAAAAAAGCAAGAATTTAAATACAATTTCTGATATTTATGCTTTCATGATAGAGCAAAAGCTTGATAGAAAATCTCTTGTAATCGCATTAGGTGGAGGGGTTGTTGGTGACATGGCTGGCTTTGCTGCTGCAACTTATATGAGAGGTATTAAATTTATACAAGTTCCAACCACTTTATTATCACAGGTTGATAGTAGTGTTGGAGGTAAAACCGGAGTTGATTTCAATGGATATAAAAATATTGTTGGTGCTTTTTACCAACCTGAACTAGTATATATCAATACACGTACCTTGAAGTCATTACCAAAGAATGAATTTTGCTCTGGAATGGGAGAGGTAATTAAGCACGGACTTATATTAGACCAGAATTATTATAATGAAATTGAAAAAAACAGAGATCATATATTGAATTTAGATCATGATATATTACAAACACTCATTTATAACTCTTGTAAAATCAAAAGTCAAATTGTATCAGAAGATGAAAAGGAAGAGGGGTGTAGAGCTCTTCTGAATTTTGGACATACAGTGGGACATGCAATTGAAAGGTTGAAAAACTTCGAACTTTTACACGGAGAATGTATTTCTATTGGATTTGTTGCTGCTCTTCATATCAGTGAACAATTAGGTCATATCACTGAAGTAACTATAAATAGAGTTATAGACTTACTAAAAGCGTTTGAATTACCTACTGCAGTAGTAGGTCTAGAGCCAATAGATATCTATAATGAAATGTTTCATGATAAAAAAACCTCAAGCAACCAGTTGAATTTTGTTTTATTAACTGAAATTGGTAAATCATATATTAATAATTCGGTTGAAGAAGAGGTTGTTATGAAGGCAATACAAAAAATCATTTTAAAATAACTACAGGCGGTATGTATATGTGGATAGAAATAGTAGCAATAGTCCTCTTGATAGGGTTAGATCAATTAGTAAAATACTTTACGGTACTAAACTTACAAGGAAATAGTCCTTATGTAATTATTGAAGGGGTATTCCAATTAACCTATGTTGAAAATAGAGGTGCAGCCTTTGGTATGCTTCAAAACCAAAGAGCATTTTTCTTGATTTTTACATTAATCGTTATAGGACTAATTCTAGCTTATTATATAAAAGTTCCAAAAACAAAAAGATATAATCCACTTAGAATAACTGTTATTGTTTTCTTTGCAGGAGCTATAGGAAATTGGATTGATAGATTTCGGTTATCGTATGTAGTTGATACCTTTCATTTTAGTTTGATAGACTTTCCTGTATTTAACGTTGCAGATTCTTATGTAGTAGTATCAACTTTTGTTTTTGCATATCTAATGTTGTTTTATTATAAAGAACAAGAATTTGATTTCATTAAATCAAGATTGAAAAAGGAATAATATGAAAACTCTTAAATTAACGGTAGACGAAAATGCAGTAAATGCACGCATTGATAAATATCTTTCAGAACAACTAACTGAATATACAAGATCTTATTTACAAAAGTTGATTACAGATGAAGCTGTACAAGTAAATGAGAAGATTGTGAAAGCAAACTATAAACTAAGATTAAATGATGAAATCACTCTAAGTATTCCTGATTTGGTACCCTTAGATGTTACTGCTCAAGATATGGATTTAAATATTGTTTATGAAGATAGCGACTTACTTATTATTAACAAGCCTCAAGATATGGTTGTTCATCCAGCCCCTGGACATGCAGAGGATACCGTAGTCAATGCAGTTCTTTATCATTGCAAAGATGAGCTGTCTGGAATCAATGGAGTATCTCGACCTGGTATCGTTCATAGAATAGATAAAAATACATCTGGATTACTGGTCATATGCAAAAATGATAAAGCACATGTTCATATTGCAGAGCAATTAAAAGACCATACGATCACAAGAAAATACGAAGCCATAGTCTATAGTAATATGAAAGAAGATGAGGGCACAATAAATGCTCCAATTGGAAGACATACGGGTAATAGACAATTAATGGCTATTAATTATAAAAATGGAAAAACAGCTACTACCCATTATCGCGTTATTGAAAGATTAAAAAACCAATTTACCCATGTTGAGTTAACATTAGAAACAGGAAGAACTCATCAAATTCGTGTTCATATGGCAAGTATTCATCATCCCTTATTGGGCGATGATATTTACGGCCCTAAAAATAAAAAGACTCCAGTTAAGCTAGTAGGACAAGTATTACATGCGAAAACGTTAGGATTTATACACCCATCAACCCAAGCCTATGTGGAATTTACTTCTGATTTACCAGATTATTTTATTGAATTATTAAATAAACTGAGAAATTAAAAGTTTAAAAGGTGAACAAACATGAAGATATTAATGGATGATAAAGCAATAAATCGAGCAATTACACGTATTGCACATGAAATTATTGAAAACAATAAAGGTGTTCATGATTTAGTTATATTAGGTATCAAAACTAGAGGCGTTCCTCTTGCGAAGAGCATTGTTAAGAAAATCAAAATGATTGAAAATGCAGATGTTCCCTTTGGAGTTTTAGATATTACTTTTTATCGGGATGACTTAAATCACAAATCAATTCATCCTATATTAAATAATAAATTAAACATTGATGTAAAAAATAAAACAGTGATTCTAGTGGATGATGTTGTATATACTGGAAGAACCTGTCGAGCTGCTTTAGACGCGGTTATGACTGCTGGAAGAGCAAAAAAAGTACAATTTGTTGCGTTAGTTGATAGAGGACATAGAGAGTTACCACTTACTCCTGATTATGTAGGTAAAAATGTACCTACTTCAAAGGATGAAGTAGTACACGTAAGATTGGTGGAGACTGATGGTGAAGACATCGTAGTAATCACTAATTAATACATATCTTGCCAACTTTTATTAAGTTATATTTTGTATGTCCGATTGTATTTTAACTTGATTGTGATATAATAAAAGGTGGATTTTAATTCCAATTTTTAACCGACCTAAGAGAGGTGTCTGAACTATGGTATTCAACAATAAACATTTTTTAGATTTAAAATCATTAAGTGAACAAGAAATTCATTATATTCTAAATACAGCGCAACAAATGAAATATACCCTTACATCAAGTAAGGCAGCAGCTGTTGCACCACATTTAAAAGGTAAGACGGTAGCAACTTTATTTCATCAAGAAAGTTCAAGAAGTAAATTATCTTACGAGCTTGCAGCATATAATTTAAGTGCAAAGGTTATCAATTTAACAACCTCAAGACAATTTAAGAGTGGTGAATCCCTTAAAGATATTGGAAGAACTGTCGATCAAATGGGAGCAGATTTCATTGTTCTTAGACATCCAGTCGCAGGTGGTCCTCATTATTTAGCAAAGTTTGTAGATGCTTCCGTAATTAATGCAGGAGATGGACTCAACGAAAATCCAAGTCAAGCATTGATCGATTTGCTTACAATACTTGAAATGAAGAAGATCTTCAAGGGCTTAAAGGTTGTTATGATTGGAGATATAGAGCATAATAGAGTTGCTAAGAGCAATATTTGGGGGTTAACTAAGCTTGGTGCAAGGGTTTCTATAGCTGCGCCACCTACGTTAATACCATCTAGAATTGAAGAGCTAGGGGTAGAGGTATATAATTCTATATCCGAGGCTATCATCGATGCAGATGTCATTATGACTATGAAAATTCAAAGTGAAAGACAAGAGAGGAACCTATTGCCTTCTCTTAATGAATATAAAAAATTGTATAAATTAGATGTAAATAGGCTAGAGTATGCAAAGGATGATGTAATTGTTATGCATCCAGGTCCAATAAACAGAGGTATAGAGATTTCATCAAAGGTAATTGATGGAGATTGCTCACTAATTGATAGACAGCAAATAAATGGTGTTGCAGTTAGAATGGCATTGTTTCATTTACTATCAAAGAAAGGTGGGGTATCCTATAATGATTAATACATTGCTAATAAAAAATGGCACAATATTTACCCATGATAAAACCATTTATAATATGGATTTATTGATTGAAGACGATAAAATTGCAGCAATTGAAGCAAATATAATACCTGGTGATAACTGGCCAGTGATTGATGCAACTGGATTATATATTATTCCAGGACTTGTAGATATGCACTGTGATGTATGTGAGCCAGGCTATGATTTTAAAGAAGACTATGAATCAGCTGGAGAAAGTGCAATTAACGGTGGATTTACAACAATTACCAATAATCCGAATTCTGATCCAGTAATAGATAATAAGGCTATTGTTGAATATGTTTTAACGAAATCCAAGAAGGAATGCCCAGTAAATGTATATCCATATGGTTCACTTACAAAGGGATGTAATGGGAATGAAATCGCCGAAATTGGTGAAATGCAAATAGCTGGTATTGTTGCTGCTTCAGATGGAGATATTCCAATACAGAATTCAGCATTAATGAAAACAATATTAAATTATTGTAGTATGTTTGATATGCCGATCATTATCCATAGTGAAGATACAACGCTATCCAATAATCATGGTGTGAATGATGGCTTAATATCTACGCAATTAGGGCTTATCGGTGCCCCAGAAGTTGCAGAAACAGTTGCACTTTCAAGAAATCTACTGCTTGCTGAAGCGTATAATATTCATATACACGTAGCGCATGTGTCTACCAAAAGATCTTTAGACTTAATCAGAAGTGCGAAGAGAAATGGGATTAAAATTACGGCAGAAACATCACCACAATATTTTTCTATGGATGAATCATCTCTATTAGATTTTAATTCGTTTGCAAAAGTGAATCCTCCATTAAGAACTAAGGAAGATGTTCAAGCAATGATCAAAGGTATTGGGGATGGCACAATTGATGTTATTAGTTCTGATCATAAGCCTGATACGATTGATTCAAAGGATGTAGAATTTGAATTGGCATCTTTCGGAATTTCCTCCTTTGAAACTGCTTTTTCATTAGCATATACAAAATTAGTGGAAACGAAAGTAATTAATATGGAGCAACTGGTTCATAAGATGTCTTATAAACCAGCACAAATACTTGGGATCAGTAAGGGTAGGTTATGCTTAGATAGTATAGCAGATTTAACAATATTTGATCCTAATGCATCATTTTTAGTTGAAGCAAGAAACTTTAAATCAAAAGCTAATTATTCGCCTTTTGATGGAATGATTCTAAAGGGTCTAATTAAATATACAATAGTTGGTGGAAAGAAATTCAATGCAAATACAGATACAATTGTTTTTCCCCCTGCCGATTATGATACGAATGAATTTGAAGGAAATAATGAGTAATCATATAAATTAGAAAACTGAAACGGCATAGGTTACATAATAAAGTTATTGTTAACAATATCCGTGTTGTTACTTTTAGATTGAATTAACGTAACAAATTGAATGAAATGCTATTGGTCATTAGGACAATATGCTGCAAATAAAATACGAAGGAGTGAGGTATTTTGTTTTTAAAAAAATTCAAAAAGATTACGGAGGACTGTATGTTGGGTGAGGTATGTAAGAGCAAAAGATTAAAAGGAAAGGCAGTATTTGGAATTCTAGTAGGTACAGTTCTTGGTTTGGTTTTCGGTCTTTTATTTGCACCTAAGCCAGGAAAAGAAACACGAAAAGAGATTCTTGGAAAAGTAACAGACGACCTAAGTAGTAAAACTACTGTTATTAAAGACAAAGTTATAGAAAAAGCTGAAAATGCACAAGAAGAATTTAATGAATTGGTTGAGAAAGTAGAGAAGGTTCAAGAAGAAATCATTGAAATAACTGAAGAGCTAAAAGAGAAGGTTAAAGAAAAGGTAAAAGATAAAGTTAAATCAAAAAAAGAGAAAAAAAGTATTAATATACATATTGATGAACAAGAAGAAAGTAAAGAAGCAGAAGCAGTAATGGAGAATAATAATATTGGAAAAGCAGAAGAAAAAACAGAGAATATTAATATTGCAGAAGAAAATTTGGATATTCAATTAGAAAGTATCATGACTAGTGACTCTGCAGAAGTTTTAGAAGAAAATTTTGTTATTAAACCAAAAAGAACTAGAAAAAAGAAGACAGATGCTGCCAAAATAGTTATTGAAGATAGTGAAAATTTGAATGAGGGTATTGATTAAGAGCTTTAAGGAATATATTTAACAGCTATCATGCAAATTATTTTGCTTCGATAGCTGTTTTTGTTGGTTGTTGCTAACTTACTAGTAAGGTATGTTCTACAGATGAACAGAAAATGAAGCAGATAGGGATGCAAGAGATTTAGCTAAGAACAGCCTATTTTATTTGTGTTAAGTACTCTCATATGCTACAATAATAACTATTAAACAATAATAATTAATAAGAAATTTAAACTACATAAATTGACATATACTAGGAGGTGTTCTTGATGAGAAAGAAAAGCAATTTCATTGTTTTGCTGATCATGCTTATTTTGTTCTGTTCGTATCAGATAAATGGTAAAGAAGAAACAAGAACCATTCAAGTCGTTATGGATGATAATTATCCGCCATATTCCTTTAGAAATGGGAATGGAGAATTACAAGGAATCGCCATTGATCAATGGACACTTTTTGAAAATAAAACTGGTATTAAAGTTGAAATTACTGCAATGGAATGGAGTTTAGCTTTCGAGAGTATGGCTAAAGGGGAATATGATGTAATCGATACAATCTCATATAATGAAGAGAGAGAAGCTTTTCTAGATTATACAACAGCGTATGCGACCATTGAGGTACCCATCTTTTTTCACGAGAATATCGCAGGTATTACTGATATCGAATCTTTAAAAGGATTTACAGTGGCTGCCAAAAAAGGTGATAACAGCATTTATATGCTAAATAGAAACGGAATAAATAATATTCAAGTTTATCATTCAGCAGAAGAAGTTGTTACAGCTGCTAGGGATAAAGAAATTGTAATATTTGTTTTAGGCAAGCCTCCAGCATTATACTATCTATATAAAATGGGTATTGAAGAGGATTTTAACTACTCTACATCATTGTATACTAGTCAATTTCATCGAGCAGTGAAAGAGGGAAATACAACTTTGCTAAACGATTTAAATGCTGGGTTTTCTAAAATTTCTAAAGCAGAATACGAAAATATTGATAATAAGTGGATGGGTACAGCCAATTCATCTGTAAATAATTCTAAAGTTTTTAAAACATTTATGATATTTATTGCTATAACTTCTAGCATTACTTTTTTACTCTTATTTTGGAATAGAACACTTCATTCAAAAGTTGTTGAAAAAACTATGGAGCTTTCTAATACAATTGAAGAGCTTAAAAAAAGTGAAGCGCGTGGTAAAGCCCTATTAGAAGCTATACCAGACACCTTTTTTCTTTTCGATAGTGAAGGTAAAATTATGGATTATCACACTTTACAAGTTGAAAGCCTCTACGTACCACCTGAAGCATTTTTAAATAAGTACTTGCATGAAATTTTCTCATCAGAATATTCAGATGGTTTTATAGCGGCAATTAGAGAGGCAATCAGCACAAATCAAACTACGACTATTGAATATGAATTGCTCATTCAAGATGTTATGCGTCAATATGAAGCTCGGTTTGTATCCTGTGATCAAGAGCGAGTGGTTGCAATCGTCAGAGATATTACAGATCGTAAGAAAGCTGAGGAAAAGCTTATTGATATTGGTATTCACGATGCATTAACAGGTGTGTATAATCGTTATTACTTTGAACAGGAACTATCAAGAATCAAAAATAGCTCGCTAAACAACCTTTACGTTGGTATGTTTGATTTAGATGGACTTAAGCTTATAAATGATACCATGGGTCATGAACAAGGAGATACTTATTTAATTGCTACAACTGAAATTATTAGCAAATCATTTCCTGATACTAGCGTTATTTCAAGAATTGGAGGAGATGAGTTCTGTATATTGCTTTCCAATATATCAGAAGACGATATTAGCCAATATCTTAAAAATTTGTCTGAGGAAATTGATAAATATAACCTTGTGGAACGTATTATCCCAATTAGTATTTCTCATGGTTATGTCTTTAATAAAAAGAGCTCAATGGACATCTTAGAAATGGTCATGCAGGCAGATAATCGTATGTACCGTCAAAAATTACATAGACGTCAAAGCATGAAAAGCGAAGTGGTTCAGACCATGAAAAATATGTTAGAAGCACGAGATTTTATTACTGAAGGACATGCAAGTCGAATGGAAATATTGGCGGTACAACTAGCAACAGCAATAGGTATTCCTGAGAAAGATCTTGCAGATATTAAATTACTGGCACAATTTCATGATATAGGAAAAGTTGGTATTCCAGATCATATCCTATTCAAACCAGATAGATTGACTGAGGAAGAATTTGAAATCATGAAACGTCATACAGAAATAGGCCACCGTATTGCAGAGTCCTCGATAGACTTATTACCAATAGCGGAGTTTGTTTTGAAGCATCACGAATATTGGAATGGCCGTGGTTATCCTTTTGGTATTGAAGGTATAGAAATCCCTATTGAGTGCAGAATATTGTCAATAGTTGATGCCTTTGATGCTATGACGAATGATAGACCTTATCGCAAAGCGTTACCCAAAGAGGTTGCCATTGAAGAGCTTAAGCGTTGTTCAGGAACTCAATTTGATCCTACACTTGTTGAAGAATTTATTCGAATAATTTCTTCTTAGGTTAGTAGGTTTATAACATAATTCTATTTATTTGGAGGAGCACTTTCATGAGTGAAATAAAACAAAATACTGAGCTTGCATTGGATATAGTAATGAGTGATAGAACAAAAAACAGATCCCAAAAGCAAAAAGAAGCCTTGATCAATAGGCTAAGTAGGGTGGAGGGACAAATAAGAGGAATCAAAGGAATGATAGAAAAAGATGTATATTGCGATGACGTTTTACATCAAATATCAGCCGCCCAAGCTGCTTTAAAATCTGTAAGTAAGCTTGTACTTCATAGTCATATGAAGAGCTGTGTTATTGAAAGAATCCAATCAGGAGATAATGAAGTCATCGATGAGTTATTAGACACAATTGGTAAAATGCTTTAGTAACAGAAAGTATCAAATTGGTCTTATTATTAGGGAGAATAGATGAAAGAAATAGGCAAATTAATCAGTGAAATGATCCAATATTATTCAGGAGATGTTAAGCGGATAAGTCATTTTTTAAAGGTATATGCTTTGGCAAAAGCAATAGGGGAAAGTGAAGAATTAGATAGCGTAAAACAAGAAATACTAGAAGTAGCAGCTGTTGTTCATGATATTGGAATCAAAATTAGTGAAATAAAATATAATTCTAGCGCAGGACATTATCAAGAAGTTGAAGGACCTATAGTAGCCATGGAATTATTAAAAAAATTAGAATATAGTGAGGAATTGATTTCTAGAGTGTGTTTTTTAATTGCAAATCATCATACTTATAATGACATAAAAGAGAGCGATCATCAAATACTTGTAGAGGCCGATTTCTTAGTTAATATTGGAGAAGAGGGAATTTCGGTAGAAGGGATTAAGAAAATTCAGGAGAAAATATTTAAGACGTATACTGGATTGAAGTACTTAAGTAATATGCATATGTCATAATAATTTAATGTTTGGGTAGGTGTTTAATAAATTTAATGAACTTAATATGGCATTATCTCAGACAGTCGACAAAAGCGTTTTTTCTGATAAGTGTATTGATTATTGGCAGTAAGTGTTCATTTTTCTGGTCTTACCCTTCGGCTGGTCAGGCGAAAAATGAACACTTACTGCCTTTTGTATTTATTTTGAAGAAAAAATGCTTTTATCTCTGTTTTGTTAATTGACAATTAAGTCAATGTTACAAAACCTACGCATTTGCTAGGGTTTCGTAATCGAAGGTAAACTTCGCTTGCACATCAGTGGGGCGACTAATTCCATTCGGTTAAATTGTCAACAACCTGAGGAAATGCCCTTTATATAGCATTTCTTTTTTGGTATTTTTATATTGATGATAGTTTCTATTTTATAACCAACCTCTTAATCTTAAAGGTTTTGCTAAACGTTGGATTGCAATCATATAAGCTGCCTTACGCATATCTGTTCCTTTTTCTACGCTTAGTTCATAAATACTCTTGAAGGCTTCAACCATTTTTCGCTCTTGTTTATCTTGAATTTCATCAAAAGTCCAGTAGTAATGATAAAGATTTTGAACCCACTCAAGGTAGGAAACCGTTACACCGCCTGCATTTGCAAGAATATCAGGGACGATATAGATGCCTTTCTCAAGAAGATATTTTTCAGCTTCAGGAGTTGTTGGACCATTGGCACCTTCAACAATAATATTTGCTTTTATTAATTTTACATTTTGGCTGGTAATGGCATTTTCTAAAGCACAAGGTGCAAAAAGATCACATTCTTGCTCAAAAGCAGCTTCACGTGGTAACTCGATGCAACCATCATTTTGGTAACCTTCTAGGGATGTGTTAAGGGCTGTATAATTCATGGCATGTATCACATCAATGCCGTGTTCATTTTTTATACAGCAGGTGCTATCAGATATAGCTACAATTTTAGCTCCTAAATTTTGCATGTATTTAGCTGCATAGCTACCAACATTACCGAAACCTTGAACAACAACTTTTAAGTCTGAAAAGTCTAGGTTCTTAACCTTGGCAGCTTCTCTTGCCATAAGTGCAACTCCATAACCAGTCGCTTCTTTACGTCCGAGACAACCTCCAAGCTCTATGGGCTTCCCAGTAAAAACAGCTAGTAAGGTTTGTCCAACACCTCGTAATTGAGAATATTCATCTACCATCCACGCCATGATTTGACCATCCGTGCCAACATCAGGTGCTGGTATATCGCGCTTTTCTCCAATGATCGGGGTAATGGCCTTAGCATAACCTCTCGAAAGGTTTTCTAATTCTCTATTTGACAATAGTTTTGGATCAACAACTACGCCACCTTTAGCACCACCATAGGGGAGACCAACAATAAGACACTTGAAAGTCATCCAGGTTGCCAAAGCCTTAACTTCATCTTTAGTAACAGCGGGATGAAACCTGATTCCACCTTTTGTAGGGCCAGGAGCATCATTGTGTTGAACTCGGTATCCTACAAACATTTTGGTTGTACCATCGTCCATTTTTACAGGAATTGAAACTTCTAGAACTCTCTCTGGTTCTGAAAGTAAGTAATACAGCTCATCACTTTCTCCAAGAGCATCACAACCTTGTCGAATCTGTTTTTGTACAATCTCAAATGGGTTTAAAGTTTTTTCAAGCATAATTCTAGCCTCCAATAGTATCGATCTAGGTATATATTTTCATGGTAACACTTTCTACTATAATTGTAAATACTTTACAAACCTTATAAAAAATTTAAGAATAATATGTTAATATTGCCCTATTGATAACTTGATAAACGAATAAGTAGAATATAGATAGTGTTACCATTTATACAGAATTAAAACTAAAGGTAGCATCATTAACTGCACAGCAGAGAAATATTAATATTAATTTATACAAGTATATATGATATACTAGAGCTGTAAAGAGATATGATTTTAAATAAAACATGATAAACTGTATTGTTTTATTTCCATACGTTATTAAGCAAGTTGGTTTGAAAAAACTTTATAAGTGATAAAAAAGAATTAGTGTATAGATTAATTAGTACGGAAAAACAACGTTAATATGACATTTCTCAATAGGAAATTATGATGAATAACTTTGGAGGATGATCAAAAGTGAAATTTACAATAATAGGAAGTGGAGGCTGTGTTGCATTGCCTAAACCGCTATGTATGTGTGCTGTTTGTATAGAGGCAAGAGAAAAAGGAAAGCCCTACTCAAGATTTGGATGTAGTTTATTTTTAGAAGATTTAAATTTATTGGTTGATACACCGGAAGATGTTGTACATGCACTCAATTTTGCAAATGTCATGCAAGTTGATACTGTACTATTTAGTCATATGGATCCTGATCATACACTTGGCATGAGAGTTTTTGAACATATGCGTATTAATTGGTTTGGAATTTCTGAAGGACAGGAATGCGATAATCCAATTAATGTGTTTGCAATGGAACATGTTATGTCAGATATCAATTCCATACGGTCTATAAGAGGAGGGTATTTAGATTATTATGAAAGTGTTAGAAATTTAATAAAAAGAAATGTAGTGAAAAATACACTTAATCTAGGTAACATAAAGATAACCTTCATTAAAGCAGATTCGGCTACCGTTTTTGTATTTGAGCAGGGCGAAAGCAAAGTTATACATGCTCCATGTGACATTAAACCATTTCCAGCAGATGACATATTTAACAATGCAGATGTTTTGGTTATTGGTAGTACCTTTGTTGGAGAAATACTTAAGGATGGATACATCTTAAAAGAAGGTAATCCTATACGAGAAGAATTGTTTAGTATGAATGAAATCGAAAGTTTAAAGAACCAATATAACATCAACAAAGTTATAATTACCCATATTGAAGAAGATTGGGGTAAATCATATGATGATTACGTTGAACTGCAGAATCACTATAACGAAATTTATTTTGCTTATGATGGAATGGCTTTTGAATTATAAAAAACACTTATATAAATTATTTAAATTAGAGACTGGAGTAGAATTATAAATCTATAGATTTGGGAGTGTATTTTATGAACCTAAATATTTATGAAATAAAAGATAATTGCAGAAAAAACCTAAGTAAATACACAATAAAGGCCTTTTCCAATATACCCAAAATCGAAAATCCATTCATATTAGACTTGGGATGTGGAACTGGTGTACCAACAATAGCTTTAACTGAAATAAGCAACGGTTATGTCTATGCTGTTGACTCGGATAATTCATGTTTATTATGGTTAAGAGAAAAAATCATTGCATTAGACTATTCAGATAGAATTAAAGTAATTCATGCATCTGTTATTGATTCCACTTTATTTTTCCGAAAATTTGATATAATCTTGGCAGAGGGCTTACTAAATGTAATTGGTTTTGAAAAGGGCTTGGATACTATGATGACATACCTAAAACCAAACGGATATTTAATAATTCATGATGAACTATTTAATAAAATTGAAAAACAAGCTATTTTTAAAAAACATAATTTAGAATTACTAAATTCATTTGTATTAGATGAAAATGTGTGGTGGAATGATTACTACAGCTGCTTAGAAAAATCCATTAATAATAAAAATAATGATTCATTATTTGAACAAGAAATCAATGAAATATCTGAGTTTAAAATGAATTCAAAGAAATTTACTTCAATTTATTATATTCTACAAAGCAAGAGCAAATATTACTAGGAGGAGGACAAAATGAGAGAAAACATTTCAAGATTTGATGAAATAAGCACAGCAGAACAATTAATCAATTACTTAAAAAGCAGCAGAAGACTTGAAAATAGTTCTTATTTATATCATTATACAAAACTTGAGAATGCCTTACTAATTATTAAAAATAGACGATGGCATTTATCATCTGCGCTACATATGAATGATTTGCTTGAGTACAAAAATGGAGATCCAGCAAGATGGAAGAATATCTTTAGTGTTAGTTATATGGGCGAAAATAGGGAAAGCATAGGTATGTGGAGTATGTATAGTCAGCCCTGGGAGAACGGTGTGAAAATAGCGATCCCTAAAAGTGTCATGCTAAAATGGGTGAAAGGGATAAGGAAAGCATATGAAGTTGATGCTAGAACACAGAAGGAAAATGGGCGAGTGATTCTACTTAAGGAGGGCCAAATTTTTTGTTCTGCGGTGGCATATTGCAATACAGATAGTCGTGAACTAAATACAGAGGAGGAATTGACAACATGGAGTACAGTCCATAACAAAATTCTAAAAAATGTTGCTAACATTCCTGAATTGACTGGTTATGTAAAAAATGAAGCCTGGTCATATGAAAAAGAAATACGCCTCCGAGTAGAGTTTGAAAATTCAAATGGTTTTTCCAAGATTGCAGTTGAAATTCCAGAAGAAGTGATCGACTCAATAATCATTACAGCGGGCCCTTTATTTGAAGGAAATTTAAAGGACAAAATTCAGGAAACAATACAAAGAAATATTGCAGTAGATAATAGTTTGTTTGCAAATCGATTTAAGATGAAGACAATATGTGAGAGTTGTGATTACAAAATTGCTTCGCTCCAATATCTATGTATTTAAACTTAACCCATAAGCTATATTAGTGCTTCGGGGGATTTATATCCTTGTGATTTTGTTGCTATGAACTTTGGTAATGTTACTTAATACAAGTGTACGTTAATTATGGAAGGATATGAATTCAGTAATAGGCATCCCTAAAATAGGATGTTTGGCACTACAGGTGAATAGAAATGTTTATAAGTTAGCAGAAGGGAATTTATCTTTAGAGAAAACTCTTTCTGAACAAATTTGTTTGAGAAATAAATCAAAAAGGTTCCCACAATATTATAGATCATTGCATTGATTTGTTTGATTTTAAAATTGATTGTGCAAAACGTAAACTTTTTATTTGTTCTATTACGTTCGTGATAATTGCGTATGTTATCCAATATATTAATGTAATTTTTATGGTATAATGGAGGTGTTTACGACACGAGTGCCACAAATATAATAGTTAAGCGAAATAATCAATTAGGCTTTTATAAATTTACTTATAATAACGTATTAAATGTGGAGGAAAAAATGAAAAAAACTAGATCAATTTTAACTTGCATTATTTTTTTGCTAAATATAACGATACTACCACTTAACTATGCTAATGCCGATTCTAATATTAGCATAAATACTTTAGTAAAAATGAAAAGTATTTCAGGGGGGTTATCATTTTCTGCATCGATAGGTGAAGATGGAACAGTTTGGACATGGGGTGATAATTATGATGGTCAGCTTGGTGATGGGACATACTTATCAAGAAGTACACCTACCATGATTGACGGTTTATCCGGATTTAGTTCTGTATGTTGTGGTGCTAATCATGCACTGGCTCTTAAGAGCGATGGAACGGTTTGGGCTTGGGGTGCGAATATGAATTATCAACTTGGCAATGGTAAAAGTTTTAAAAGGAATACTCCACTTCAAGTAAATGGAATGAATAATGTAATTGCATTGTCAGCTGGGCATAATCATTCAGTAGCATTAAAAAGCGACGGAACTGTTTGGACATGGGGAAGAAATTGTGATGGTCAGTTAGGGAGGATTACTCAGGAAGAATATACTGCTACCCCTGGAGTAATAAATGAATTATCAGGTATTACATCAATTGCTGCAATGGATGACCTTACTGTAGCCCTAAAAAATGATGGCACAGTATGGTATTGTGGTCATACAGATATATATCAGGAAAAAATAACTATTGCTGAAGGACTAGAAAATATTGTTGCAATAGCTGCTTTGTCAAATTCCATTGTAGCTTTAAAAAATGATGGAACAATATATATGTTTAAGTCTAATACTAGGGGTAATTTCATAAAAAAAATAGAAAATATTTCAGGAGTTAAATCTATAGTCAGTGGACAAAATCAAATAGCCGCATTGAAAAATGATGGTTCACTTTGGTTAATTGGACAGCCATATTTAGTTAATGGTTATGTAACTGGACAAGGGTCGGATTTTACTAATGCTCAAATGTTAGATGATATTTCAGATATAAAAACAATTGCGTCTGGTTATAATCATATACTCATACTTAAAAATGATGGAACTGTATGGGGAGTAGGCAATAATACAAATGGGCAACTTGGAAATGGAATAGCTATCAAAAGAAATATTCCTATTAAAATACCAAATTTAAATAAAATAGAAAGTATAAGTACCTCTGATTATCAAAGTATGGGAATTAGCACAGATGGGACAATAAATATTTGGGGAGAACTTAACCATGATATTAATTCTGATGCATATTCTAGTGCACCTATAGAAATACAAGATTTAGATAATATTGTTGAAGCAAGTGGTAATAGCTGTGCTTATGCAGCTCTTAAAAACGATGGAACTGTTTGGTGTTGGGGAACGAATTTTGGTGAGGTGCCGAGTAAAGTAGATAATTTATCTGACATTGTAGACATTTGCCAAGGGGAATATTTATTAGATTTTTATGCAATAAAAAAGGATGGAACAGTTTATGATTTTGGAATAAATTCAGACGGATTATTTGCTAAGAAATTCAAAGGTATTGCAGATGTTATTCAAATTTCTAAAGGCAATTATTATTCTTCAAATGTATATATACTTAAAAAAGGTGGTACAGTATGGGCATTTAATTACAATAATTTAGATAGTAGTAGTTCGGATATTTGTGTTACCCCAGAAAAAATACAGGGTTTATCTAATATTACTCAAATATCTTCTTTAGATAATATATCGCTAGCACTAAAGAAAGATGGTACAGTTTTAACTTGGCAGTTGGATGAAGACAATAATATGAACTCTCCTAAGCTTGTAAATGGGATCTCAAATATAATTGCCATATCAGGTAATTCAAAGGCATTAAAGAGTGATGGAACTGTATGGACTTGGGGATCAAATACTTATGGACAGCTTGGGGATGGAACGTATGTTGATAGTAATGTGCCAAAAAAAAATTCTTCCTTAAAAAATATTACTCAAATATCATCAAGTAAATTTCATACTTTGGCACTAGATAAAGATGGTAAAATATGGTCTTGGGGGCTAAACCAATATGGAGAATTAGGGGATGGGTCTAATTTGTGTGAAGTTACACCTGTTCAAGCCATGACCTATAGTAAGTCGGATAGTAAGATCCCAAATCTAATTAAGGTAACAGTAAATGGAAAACCTGTTTTATTTGATGTGCTACCAAAAATAGTTAATAATTATACTTTTGTACCAGCGCGACCTATTTTTGAAGTTCTTGGTGCTACACTAACGTGGGATAATACTACGAAAGTAATTACTGCAATTAAGGATGAACATATTATTATACTTAAAGTTGGAAGTAATGAAGCTATTGTTGATGGTGTAACAATACTGATTGATGATGCTGTTTTATATTGTGGTGGAAGAGTTATGGTACCTGTGAGATTTATATCTGAAAGCTTTGAAGCTGATGTAAATTGGAACCCATATAATCAAACAATTATAATCACATCTAGTAATTAACTTTAATTTATGAATGGCATTATAATTTATAATAGTTTTCATTGATTACTTCGCTTAACAGTGTGTTCCCGACATGACGGAAAATCGGAAGCATGTCAAGTCGGGAACACGTGGAACGTTTTGTGACAGAAATTCCCTTTGTAACAAAAGCAAAAAAATTGGAGGAGAGAAATAAATATGCAAAAAAGCATCAAAGAAGTAATAGAAAGCAAAGATTTTACATTAATGGGTATCGAATTAAGAAAGTGTGTACTAATGGGTGATTTGAAACATCTTAAATTACTTCATGAAGCAGGAGCAGATGTAAATTATTATACTAAAGATAAGATTTTTACTACTGATACTACTGCTTTACATATAGCTGCAAATGCGAGTTATATGGAAATAGTAAAATATTTATTAGATAATGGATCTGATGCTAAGATAATTGATGGATTAGGTAATAGGGCATATCACTATGCAAAGGCGAATAATGATATTGCTATTATGAAGTTAATAAAAGAAAAAGATGATAAGCTTTTTTATGAAGAAGATTATTGTGTAAATAAACTTAGAAAGTATAATCTTCCAGAAGAGACAATTGAATTTTTGGGAAGTAATAATAGAAAAATTGATTTGGAAAAATCAACTTTTACTGATTATATTCTGTTTTGTTCTGTACAGGATGTCAGGATTTTTGAGTGGAATGATATAATTTTTGTAGATTTATTATTTCGAGTTGAAAATTATACAGAGATTGGAGTAATATCGTGGATTCCAGAAAAGGAAAGTTTCGGTTGTATAGATTTAGAGCATAACGAATTTGGTTTAATGAAAGGAATGAGTTGGCAAGATATTATCTGCGACATAGATAATATTATTGACAAATCATTGTCCTGGGAGTTTAGCAATAATACTAATATTTTTTAATTGTAGGATGCTGGCGGGAATTTCCGTCACATAACAATATGTTGCCAACATTCAATTTACTGCAGTGGAGGTTTTATGTATAAAGATAAAAAGGAAATAGTAAGAAATTTTAATGAACTTGAACTTACAGAGTTTGGCGACTTTAGAACAGATGACGATAGAGAGAGGAACAATATTTTTTCTAATAATGCAAAGTTATTGTTAAATTTTTAGGCTTCCAATGGAACATCGCCTAACAGGTTGTTGCAAACATTCATCAGCATAAAATTGGATGAGGTTGTTAGGGAATGGGCTGATGAACATCGTAAACACGCGAGCGTTATGCGAAATATGATACTAGATTATAAAAAAACAAAAGGAGAAACATAAATGAAAAGTATATTTAAGAGTTTTAGTTTGCTAGTTTTTGGTGGATTACTATTAGCTACAATATTTTTCACAACAACAAACGTTTATGCGACAAACTTATATGGGGATTATGCAGAAAAGCTGAAAGAAATTGGAGTTTTTAAAGGAACAAGTACGGGTTTTGAATTAGATAGAGAGCCAACAAGAATTGAAGCAGCAATAATGTTTGTGCGATTAATTGGTGCAGAGCAAGAGGCTCTAGATAAGAAATACAAGCATCCATTTATTGACGTACCTAAGTGGGCAGATGAATATATAGGATATTTATATCATGAGAAACTTACCAAGGGCACTAGTACCACAACTTATGGTTCAGACGATATTATTTCAGCTAGAGGGTATATAACTTTTATTTTAAGAGCATTAGGGTACAGTGACGCGGCTGGAGATTTTACATGGAACCAATCTTTAGAGTTTGCAAAAAGTCAATCACTTATTATCGAATCAGATTTTAATGAATTTGCTACATCCATATTTTATAGGGATCAATTAGCTAAGATGAGTTATTTGGCATTAAAGATGCCAATAAAAGGTGATAAGACTAGCTTAGTTGAAAAGTTGGTAAGTTTGGGAGCAATTGACAAAGAAATAGCAACTAAGATTGGATTATTAACACTAAATTCTGCCGATGAGCAGGATAGACCAAATCCTACGCCAAATTATTCGGATTGGGATGCCAGTGTACAAATATATATTAAAGAAATGGGATCGTTTGTTGGAACTGCAATCAAAGCAAATGGAATTAATGATTTTTTGATAAAAAGTAAGAACAGTACTGATTTTACGATTATTGGATTTAATAGTATAAGTTTGAATGAGGCATTAGATAGCGAGGGTAATGTCTTAGCATATGTAGCAACTGAATATGTTGTTAAAGAAGACAGTTTAGTCAGACTGAATGGTTTAGTGAAAGAAGGCGCTGCATCTTACTTGGATCTAATGAAGGAACTTAGTCTAGGTGATTTTATCACAAAGGATTATGGAACAAAAGAAGCACCAGATAAGACCAAATTTAAACAGTTAAGACAAGTTCATAGTTACAATATAATTGTACTGGATAATAGTGGTAAAAAAATACCATTACAATTATTTCTTGAAGTAATACAAGATGCAGCAGATTTAAGTTAAAAGTGAAATTTCCGTATTATACTTCGCATAACAAGTAGTTGTCAACATTTATCTGCATTAAGTGTGGGGCATTGGAGCTTGTTGAGCTGATAAACGGCGGCAACTACGATGACGTTATCTGAAATAAAAAGCTGTGATTATTGCTAAGTTTATATTTTTAGAAGGTTTAAGAGGAGGGGGTAGAGTATGGCACATATTTTTAGGAGCGAGGACATGAAGTTTGAATTGAAGAAGGCACCAATACCGGAGTATGCATGGCACATGAGTCCTAAGTTATCAGAGATTGCTCAATCTAAGCATCTGCATTTTGATATGAGACAACTTGATCCAGGTAAGTATTCTTATCCTTATCACTTTCATAGGAATGCAGAAGAAGTATTTGTGATTGTTAGTGGTAAAGCTATGTTGAGAACACCAGAAAGTTATGTAGAATTAGTTGCAGGAGATATGATTTTTTTTGAGATTGGTCCGGCAGGTGCACATCAACTATATAATCACTCACAAGAAAAGTGTCTATATATAGATATCGGGACAGAAGCAGGGATAGATATATGCGAATACCCAGATTCGGGTAAGGTTAATATACTGCCTGCTCAAGAGATTTATGAGACTAAAGATAAAGTTGATTATTTCAAAGGCGAGGCTAATGTAAAGGGAAAATGGCCAACGGAATGGTAGTGAAAAGAATATTTACCCTGTCAAATTTATGGTTGAGAATGGTGTCACTGTCAGAGCTGCACTAGGAAACTATAAATTTCTTACAGATGAAGAAAAGCTAAAGCCGAGGCACTATTAGATGAATTTTCAGGAGGTTGTGAATATCAGGTGAGGAAGTAATTTGAGTACTGGTGGTAAAAACGTAATGATATCAGAAGTTACCAATAGTATAGGTTGTTAGTTAGCATATGACATCCGATTAATACATCGCATAACAATATGATCACAACATTCATCAGCATATAAGGTTAATAAGTTTCTAGTGAAGGAGCTGATGAACGTAGTGAACACGAGAGCGTTATATGACATTGGTATATTCATGATCGGGTATTCTTATTAGGTATTTTAATTAATTTTTCGGTTAATAGAAGAATTTTATGAGGATAATTAAATTTAAGATTTTAGTAATTACTGTGTTGCTATATTTGTTACTTACAAACTTATAATAAGGAGATAAAAATAATGAGTAATTTAAAAATTGACGGATTTAATTCAGGAATTATATTTCAAGGAGCATTACATATTGTAATCTTATTGATTTATTTGTTTTTTATAGGAATATCGATATATTGTTTGGTTTTATTTGTTAAATTGGCAAGGAGAGGAATACTAGCACTTGATATTTATATTTTACAAAACAAACAAAAAGAATCTCAAGAAGAAAATAATAATAAACTGCGAGATTAAAGAACATATTTTAGTGTGCTTTTATATAGAAAGTATGATTTTATTAATATCGGATTTTAAATCATAAATTTTATAAAGCCTAATTTATTTAAAGTAAGGGAGATAAGTCATAAGACGAACTAATAATGTCATTGAGGCTATTAGAAAAGGGAAAAATATATGAAGATTTAAAAGTTGTTTGCAATATTGATAGTATTAATAACTATAAGTGGATGTAGTGGTGGAGCTCTATCGGAGTGTGAGATAGAAAAACTTGAAAGAATATAATAAAAAATTTGTGTGAAATTTAGTCAAATTATAAAATATAATTCGAGTATTGTGATAATCGGTTGGCGATTTTTGTTGATTGTATTATAAAAGATGATATAATTATTTTATGATATTATTAATGAGAGGAACTGTCATTATACGATGATATTAGGAGGTAAATGAGTGTAAGTACAGTTATGGTGACAGTAAATAAGGGCCATGCAGATAAAATTATTTGAAGGAAAAGAACTTATGTTATGCATAAGAAAATGTTAGTAATAATTCTAAAGAGGGAGAAAAGATGATTTATGGGTAGAGCAGGTGGAGCAGGTGGTGGAGGTGGCCGCGCTGGCGGCGGTCATTCATTTGGTGGAGGGCGTTCTGGAGGAGGAAGAAGTTCATTCAGTAGTGGAAGAAATAGTTCATCAAGCGGGTCAAGTGGAAGCCGTTTAGGGAGCTCAGTTGGACGTAAACTAAGGGGAAGCAATTCATCTGGTGGGTTTTTTGGTTCGACTAGGCGGTCAAGAGTAAATAATGTAAATGATAATAGTACATATGATAATCGAAGATTTTATAATAATGGTTGTGCAACAACAGGATGTGGATGTCTTTCAATAATATTTGCTATAATTATGGCAATATGTACATTAGGATTTGTTATGATTTTAACCTTTGTAAAAAGTGAAAATGTAACCACATCAACGATAGAAAGAGAACCATTACCAAAGGGTTCAGTGAATGAAACAGAATATTATACAGATAATTTGGGATGGATAGGTAACAAAACAGAATTAGAAAAAGGAATGAAAAATTTTTATATAGCAACTGGAGTACAGCCTTATTTATATATTACTGATAATGTATACGGAGAACATATCACTGATGTTAATGAGTTAGCAGCGTTTGCAGAGTCATTATATCAAGAGTTGTTTACCGATGAGGCTCATATACTGTTAGTCTTTTATGAATATAATGGTGACTATGCTGATTATTATTTAAGTGGTTCTCAAGCAAAAACTGTTATTGACAGAGAAGCAGGTGATATATTATTAGACTATATTGATAAATATTATTATAATGATAATATGACAGATGATGAGTTCTTTAGCACTGTTTTTGATAAAACGGCTTCAAGAATAATGACAGTAGAAAAATTACAATGGCCTATACTTTGGTCAATACTGGTTATATTAATTATTGTACTGGTCTTAATTATTTTCATAAAAATTCGTGCAACACAAAAAATTAAAAAAGCTGAACAAGATGCCAGGATATTAGAAACTCCATTAGAACAATAGCAGGAAATAAAAGCCTGTAGATAATCTGCAGGCTTTTTAAGACATTTTTTTTGGTAGGGTTGTTTACAATTTTTCATTTAATAAATCTAATAAGTATTTTCTACTGAGTTTGGGGTATTAATGCTAATGCCTTTAACTAACAAGGTTTTTGGCTGGCAGCTTGTGTTGAGTAAAGTAAACAATAAGTTCATCACCTAATTGATATGAAATTGAATATGGAAAACAACAAAAGAGATGAAGTGCACACCGTGCAATTCATCTCTTTTTCTACTTTTATTATACTACAAATTCGGGTAAAATACTAGTCTTGAAATCCATAAGAATAAGTTGTAAAATTGGAATCCAATACAGGATTGGAGGTGGATGAATGTATTTTGGGATAGCAGAATTACTTCCGTTAATGAAAGACCTATCAGAAAAGTATACCAGTAAATCAAGCACATCTATTCCATATGAAACAGCACAACAGTTAATGGAGGCAATCCTTTATTGTATTGCTGAGAATGAATGTTATAGTGAAAATTCTGAAAAGGGTCAAAACATAATAGCCAATCAAAATGCTACTGTTTCAGCGAGAGAGGCCTATGATCGAGGGTATAAATTAGTTGTTCAGAAAATAGTAACTTCACAAAATCTCTATAATGAAATGATTGTAGGGTTTAATGATTTTAGTAATAGAGCATATTATGATGCTGTAACCAAGCAAATACCTATGTTTTTTAGATGGTATGATGCAAGATTTTGTCCACAGAACAATATAGTTGAGTTTGATTATCCTTTATTGATCCAAATGCAGAAACATCAAGGAATAGATGCTATTTATGAATATGTAAAGTGTATAAAGTATGAACAACAGTTTATACAACAATTTCAAGAAAAATATGTAAAAGAAATTTTAGAGTTATCGTATGAAGGTTATGAGGAACTTTTCATAAACTTATGTAGTCCTTTATTAAAAAAGGTTCTTGGAAATATGTTACTTGACCTGCCATTACAGAAAACTAAGCTAGAAGTAGCAGACTATAAAAAAATGTCAATCATCGTGAAAGAAAATAGTGAAGACATACTATTAGAAAAATTGTATGAACTGTTGAAATTATTAATAGATAATGTTTATCAGGGAAATATGGAAATGTTATATTATTTGCAAAATGGCATACCGGACATTGTAACAGAACTTGTAAATGGAGCTGAAAATAATTGTTTAGAGCATATTATTTAAGAAGGTGAGCACATGGATGAAATGTATGAGCTTATACAGTTGGGGCAACAGAAATATGAAATGCAGGGAATTATTGCTTGTAATGAAAAAACCAAGAAATTTGGTTTGGTTTTAACAGAGGAAGAAGTCAAGTCCTTGATGGTCTGTCGGAAAGATTCCTTAAAAGAGAATCAACGAATTGAGTTTGGCGAAGGTATTCTGGCAGATCTTATTTATGCGTTCTGCGATTCCCAGTACTTGAGCCAGGACAATTATGTAGATACATTAGCACAATTACAAGAAATCTTTTATTTATACAAAAATGAATCTCAGGACGAATTGACAGATGCTGAATTGATTGATTTTATGAGAAATCAATTTGAAGAAATCTGCTTTGGAGATGTAGAATATTTGAGAGGAACTTGTCTTGAACGGTTTGCCAGAGCTATTCGCTCAGGCTATCAATGTCAGGCGCAGCGCAGATTACGGGATGAGTACACCTTAAAGGATGTAGAAAATGAATATAATAAGTTGTCGGAAGAAACAAGATGGGACTATGAAGTGTATAAAATGAAACTGGAAGATATGTATTGATTAGGAGAAATCATTAAGCTAGCTTGGGTTAATGAAAAATAATTATTTGATTTATTGGAATTTCGATGAAATAATATATAATAAATAAAAGGATTACCAATAAACAAAATATAAATATATAAAATCCAATGTAACTAAATCAATTTAAATTAACTCAGAAGGATTTTATTAATCTTCTAAAAAGTAAATTATGAGGTATAATTACAGTTAATACTAAGATTTACTCAATTGACAACTGCAATCAAAATAAGTATCCATGACTGAAATATGGTATAATTAGAGATATTTATGATAAAGGTGTCGGGAATGCAATAGTTAGGCGACACCCAAACCTAGTATTATGAAAAGTGATAGGCATATGATGTCTGAAGAAAAGTTTATCCGCAGAGTATTTGAGAGTTTACTTATTTTACAGAAGGGATAACAGATGTATTGAATCCCTTCACAAAGAGCCATAATGGAAACACAAGTAATTCCCATAAACCTCCGGGGATATACATCATCATTCCCGAACCACTAACAGTATCAATAATACCTAAAATATCTAATAGGGAGCTAGCTAACAATAATGCGTATCCAAACAGCCCCCAGGCTGACAACCACTTAGGAATGAGTTTTGACTGGTATAATAAATAACAAATCATTATGCTACCAAGACCAAGAATGCACATAGCTATCTGATAGGTAGAATATCTCACGGCTATAGCTAAATTATGTATAGTTTCATAATAGGAAGTATCTGAAGCACCTGTAGTAATATATTTTTGACTTAGTTTTATGAGTAATAATGAGATGACAGCTCCAACAATTAAGAAAACGCACTCGATAGTCCTGAAACTAACATAAGTAATTGCTATAGTTTGATTATACTTTTTAAAAATTGGGAAAAGCATAATTGCAATTCCAACAATCCCAATAGACATGACTAATATAAGAAGTGCACCTATTTTTACTAGGATTTCATTTGGATAAACATTATTAAGAGGTCCTTGTAGTATAGGTGCTGCGACATTAGATTCTATAAGACCAGCAATCATCGTAATGATAAATAATACTCCTACAATTATTGCATTTTTTTTGTATGTATTCATTTTTTCTCCTTTACATATTCAATAATTTATTTAATTTCTATACTCAGATGGTGATATCCCGGTGATATTCTTAAAAAGTTTTGAAAAATGCTGCGGGTATTCAAAGCCTAACGTATGCGCAATCCTGTTTACAGGTTCTTGTGTTCCTAAAAGCATAATTTTAGCTTTTTCAACCAAGTAAAAATGGATATGTTCTTGGACACTTTTTCCTGTTTCTTTTTTCAGTAAATCACTCAAATAATTTGGAGAATAGCACATTTCCTGAGCACAATATCTGACACTAGGCAATCCCTGGGATTCTGGTTTGTCAGAGTCGAAATAGGAATTTATAAACGCTTCAAAACGAATAACCACATCCTTTTGAACATTTGTACGAGTGATAAATTGCCTTCCGTAAAATCGCTTACAGTAATTTAATAACAACTCTAGGTTTGATATAATCAGATCCTGGCTATGAACATCTAAATTCTGACTGTACTCATATTTTATTGCTTTAACTATCTCGGTGACCGTTTGCCTTTCCTGCTCTGATAGGTGAAGTGCTTCGTGAGAATCATAAGTGAAAAATGTATATTCATTTATCTTTTTGCCAAGAGCACTCTTGCTTATCAGGTCTGGATGAAAAATGAGAACCCAGCCATCCAGTTCAATATTTTCAGACATACTGAACGGCTCTATTGTTTGCCCCGGAGCTAAACACATCAAGGTACCTTCCTGAAAGTCATAATTTTGTCGGCCATATTTAATTTTACATTCATGACCATTTTTTAGGCTGATACTGTATAAATTCATGGTGATTTTTTGGTCAATTACCGGTATCATTTTTACCTTAGATGGTTCAATGAGTGTTATCAATGGGTGTTTTAACTTTTCATTCCCAATCATCTCATTTATTTGAGAGATAGATTCTATTCTCATTATTTTTGCCATGGTTCAACTCCTTTAAAAACTTCTATAGCTATCTAGCGTGATAACAACAAGCCCATTTGTTAGTTTAGTTTTACTTATTTATTAAATATTGTTGACTTAATTATACTGCATCAAAAATGATAAGTAAATTAACGCATTACTGAAAAACCAATACATTTTACTGATATAGATGTATGGAAACTGAACTGAAGGCTATTCAAGGGTATACTGTGAATCGTAGCGATATAGGGTAGTAATGGCAGTATCCGGTTTGGGCATCGCCTAACAATATGTTGCCAACATTCATAGCCTTGAAGTTATGTAAATTTCAAGTGTTTGAGCTATGAACGTCGGCAACACGGTAACGTTATATGACATTGCGCACTAGAGTAATAATGAGTTATATTAATTTAAACAAAACAACTTGCAATTATATTGTAAAGTTGTAAATTTCAAGTCATAGGGGGGGATTCATGTTGTTTTATTATTTTTATTTAACTTTTTATATTGGCACATTATCTTATATTATTGCCAGAAATATTTATTTATTTTATAAAGACAAATATAATCCATATGTTTTTAAAAAGGGAGAGAATGAGTTACCTTTTATTATTAAGTTTATATGTATTTTGGGTATGAATATTGGAGGATATTTTTTTGTAAATAGCGAGAAATCATTAGTTATCATACTAAATATTTTCTTGTGGTATTCATTCTTTCTTGTTATGAGTACAGTAATATTAAATTACCTATCTTATAAGAAAAATAAAGACCAAAAGATAATTCTACATACTGCAATAATGAGTGCAACAATTATTATTATTTCATTAATTATGTGGAGGTATGTTGGGAGGTAAAATAAGTTGGATTGTTCTTGTAGGTGACATATTCTACTATATTATTTATTAATTGAAGGAGTTTTTATGATGAAGAGGTTAATTATTTTAGCAATTTTGATATGTATATTTATCTCAGGATGTAAGAAAGATGTAATGTCAGTAGAACCTTTGGATTTTCATGTAGCAATAGATATGGGAATAGAACAGTACACTCCATCAATGTCTTCCGTTCCTGGTTTGCCACTTTTGGTTAATGTAAATTTATATAATAAAGAATTAGAATTAGAACTACATTTTAAATGTGAACAAGGCAATTTTTTGTTATGGAATGCAGACAGTAATATTGAACAATTAAATTCAGAATACATATGTGATTTTAATGATTTGAATTTATATTGGTCTCCGAGTGAATCAACTGATCATAGTTCAGATCAAAATATGCTTACAGTATCAATAATTGAAAAAAATACAGGAGATATATTTGGAAAAGGCAATATAAGATTATAGAAGAAAACGGAGTTTATTATTATAAAGACAAAGAATATATAGTGATACAGTGATTAATAAAAAAATAAGCAACAAATATATTGGGTTTATGTATTCTAAAGTTAATGTATAACACATCACCTAACAGGTTATTGCCAACATTCATAACCTTTAGAGTTGTTAAGCAAGAAGTTTGTGAGCTTTGAACGGCCGCAACAACGAGAACGTTAGCTGACATTGCACACTAGTTTAAAAGTATTAATGTTAATTTATCACAATAGAGGTATAATAATAAGAAAACACAAAGCAATATTATATTAAATGGTACTATTGTATGAAAATTCATAGCAATACATTAAAAGGTAAAGAAAGAAGGGTGTATATGAAGCTACTTGATAATATAGATAGTATTATGTTTGCTCCATGTGGTATGAATTGCATAGTTTGCTATAGGCACTTAAAACCGAAAAAATCTTGTAAAGGTTGTTTGTGTAGTGATGAAGATAAACCAGAACATTGTAGGAAATGCAATATTAAGGATTGTGTAAAAGTAAAAAGAATTACATACTGTTTTGAATGTGGAGAGTTTCCTTGCAAACAGATAAAGAATCTTGAAAAAAGTTACATTAAGAGATATGGAATTAGCCTTGTAAAAAATAGCGAGACTGTACGAAGTGAGGGATTAGAATTTTTTATGTTAATGGAAAAAGAACTTTGGACGTGTAAGAAATGCAGCGGTATTATATCTTTACATGACTCAGAATGTAGTGAATGTCATTTGAAAATCCGTAGTTCAACATGAAAACAATCTTTGGATATAATTCTTATATAATCAAATATTATTATATTATATTAAGTAATATTAAGTTATTTGTGGTTGACTGGTAGTTATCGTGTGTAATGCAACATCAGCTAACAAAATATTGCCTAAAATCATCAACATTAAGATTTGAGAATTGGTAAGTATGTGAGCTGATGAACATCGTTAACACGTAACGTTATATGACATCCCCCTCTAGAAAAAGAGAAAAAGAACATGTATTTCAATTATTGATGGGAAGAACTTTTAAGGCTATTAAAAAAACTATTGCGTTGCTTGAGAAGAAATAATGGCCTTATTTATAAGACCATCAATGAGGAATTTTAATTTATTGTAATACAACATGTCGATATTCCTAAACAATCGTAGATAGGACAGTATCGAATGGTGCCTTCAATAATCATAGAAACACCAATAACCATCAATGCCGAGCATAGAAGTCGCTATTAAGTTTAAAGTGGGGGAAATAGTGAACTAGATTTTCAAATAAAGTGTTTCCGTATGTAACGACATATAACAAAATTGCCAACATTCATCAGCCTTCAAGGCTGAAATTTATGGCTAATCCTTATGACAGATAATGGCGTGTGATAAAATAAATTATTCATGATATTGATAATAGAAAAAGAGAGAGGTGTATCTATTTGAAGTTAAGAAGTGCATTGATAGATGACTTGAAAAATATATATACTTTGATTTGTAAGCTTGAAGAATCAAATATTGATATCCAAGAATTTAGCCAAATCTACTTAGATAACTTAGCTGATCAAAATGTACATTACATTGTTGCAGAAGATAAGGGTAAATTAATTGGATTTATAAGTCTACATATTCAAAAATTATTGCATCATGTAGGTAAAATATCTGAGATACAAGAATTATTTGTTGTTGAGAGCTATCGCAGGCTTGGAATCGGGAATAAGCTATTAAATGAAGCAAAGCAAGTTTCATTGAAGAATGGATGTATTCAAATTGAAGTATGCTGTGATAGAAAACGGGCAATTAGCCATTTATTTTATTTGAGTCAAAGTATGAAGAAAACTCACTATAAATTTACATGTGACTTGAAACTAAATCAATTAATTAAGTGATTGGCAGTTTTCGCATTACATGTCACATAACAAGTTGTACAACATTGCTCACCACAAAAAACAAAACATCTGTTCTAAATTGAGAAGAAAGAATTATTTATATAATCTTGAAAGGAAGTGAACTATATCAGAAATAAGCGAAGTAAATACTCGATGCAATAATGACAGCATATGTACCGAGTAATGAGCTGTCGTTATTTATTGCACCTATCTATTTTAAAAATATTTAAAAGAAAAGGAGCAATATTATGAACGAAAAACAGTTAAGAGAACAATGGCTACAAGATGAAAAGATAAGTTTTCAAGGATGGGATTTTTCATATCTGAATAAAAGATGGAAGCACGAAAAAATACCATGGGATTACGGAAAAATTGTGCATCGATATTTGAAAAACGATATGCAATTATTGGATATGGGAACTGGTGGTGGTGAATTTTTGCTATCTTTACATCATCCATATGATAAAACTTCAGTTACTGAAGCATGGCAACCTAATGTAGATTTATGTGTAAAGAAATTGAAACCACTTGGGATATCTGTCAGACAGATATTTAATGATTTCTGTATTCCATATGATGATAATAATTTTGACTTTGTAATTAATCGGCATGAAGCTTACGATTTGGATGAGGTAAAGAGAATACTAAAGACTAATGGATTATTTATTTCTCAACAAGTGGGTGGATATAATAATAGACCTCTATCTGAAAGATTAATACCTAATTTTACGCCGTTGTATCCTGATTTTGATTTGAAAAATGAAGCTATTAAGTGGGAAAAAGCAGGATTCGAAGTTATTTACAAGGATGAATGCTTTTCAAAACTATTCTTTTATGATGTTGGAGCAATTGTATATTTTGCGAAGGTAATAGAATGGGAATTCCCTAACTTTTCAGTAGAGACCAATTTTCAGCAATTGATAGAATTACAAAAGCTATTGGAAGTGAATGGCTACATAGAAAGTATTGAACATCGTTTTATCATTGTTTTGAGAAATATTCAATAAGATGGACGCCGGCAATAACGAAATCGTTTTGCGACGAACTTTACTGGTTTATTGTTTATCAAAATTTAGCATATGCAAGTTTGTTGATGCAGAATCAATTAGGATAAACTATTAAATAAATATATGTATATTAAGTAGTCTTTAATAAGGGATATGCTATGAAAACAATACATTGCCAACATTCATCAGTTTTGGTGATAATTAAATAAAGGAAAATTGAGCTGATTGAACGTCGGCAATATGCAAACGTTGTACCATATTACACACTACAAAAAACATCAATTTGTTTATAATTGCGATTTATTAATTTGTTTTGAATGGAGGTGTACTTATGGATATATTGAAACAACCGTTATTTAAATACATAGACTGTATAGAATTTTATGTTCCAAATATACAACAGGGAATTGAATATTATTGTAATAGTCTTGGATTGAGAGTTATATGGAAATCTGATACAGCTGCTGGTCTTGGGATGAGCGAAGGAATAACAGAAATTCTCATCCAAAATGAACGTAATTTTCAATCAGTTGATATTAAAGTAGATTTGGTAACGGATGCAGTAAAAGCGATAGAAAAGGCGGGAGGTCAGATTGTATATGGGCCTTTTGATATAAAAATTGGAAAATGTGCAGTTGTAAAAGACCCTTGGAACAATCAGTATGTGATTTTAGATACTACAAAAGGCACGTATATTACTGACAATGAGGGAAATATTATTGGACAAAATGAACCTTCTAATGAATAATAATTAGTAATGCGATAAGTTCACAAGTTCCTATGTGTCGCAGTATTTGTCAGCGCTAAATAAACTTTATTAAAAGCGAGCGTTAGACGACATAATTCATAAGTAAATAATAACCAAGTGGTTGGAATTTGGAAAAAAAATCGAAAGAGGTTTGAAAGGTGGAAAATGAGTTGCAAAACAAGAAACAAAAATAAAATATTGATAGCAGCGGTAAGTATTGAATTTTTAATAGTAGTATTCTTATTGATAGGACGGCAATCAGATGATTTCGTACCGTCTCCAATTTTGTTATATTCAATTGAAACTCAACTTAATGAGAGTGGAAGTAGTAGCCAATTATTGAATTACGATGTGGGGAATGTAGGATTAACCAACTTACTTACATATGAAGAATGGATGAATAGTGGGGGACATCAAGGATGGAGATTAGAACCCCTTTTTTTAGTGAAGGTTGTCACTTCAAACTTAGTTCCAGAAAATATATCACAGCAAGAACATCTGATGGATGGTGGAGATAACTGGAAAGAGTCAGGCAATGCTACAACGAATATAGATGGAGTAATCATTAAATTAATTAGCCCAACGGATAATTCACTAGAAAATCCTTCGAATGCTACAAAACTGCAGTATAGGATGATTGTACCCCATTTAGGATCTTATGATATAATGGTTGAACAACCGCAAAAATCGGCAATTTTCATTGTTACTAGGATTGTTTTTAATCCCAATTCGTTTAACTAGTAAGTATGGGATTAATTTATGGATATAGCTAATTTCCATTGAATTGTAGCAATCAAAGAAACGATTATATAAGCTCTTAGAAAAGGAGAAATTAAAGTGAATGACAGTCAACGTACCGAAAATTTCAACATAATCAGAGCACAACTCGAAAGCCAAGGTTACCATGCAGAGAAATGCACAATTTCAATTTTAAAGGCAAATATTATGGCTTTTGTTACGGCAGGTCCTGTGGCAGCGCTGTGTTGCGTGGTATTTTTTCTTGCAAAACAGAGTGGGGAAGTTAAATTCTCAATATTGGGATCACTTCTTCTTTACGCTATTATGGTTGCAAGTGTTTTTGTGCATGAATTTCTACATGGTCTAACTTGGAATTTCTACTGTAAAAACGGATGGAAAAGCATTCATCTTGGAGTTATGTGGAAAAAACTAACTCCGTATTGTTGCTGCATGGAATCACTCAGTGTTAGGCAGTACATACTTGGAGGTCTTATGCCTTTCCTAGTACTTGGGCTTGGAATGTTTGTAGTCTCTTTAATAACAAACAGCATATTTTGGCTCGTTTTGAGCGTTTTTAATATTATCGCTGCTGGCGGAGACACAACAATTGCACTTATGCTCCTGAAGCATAAAAATGCTTTTATCATCGATCATCCGACGGAATGTGGCTTTTGGGCTTTCAGCAAATAAAGGGTGATAGTTTAGTCATAAAAGAATATTTTATCAATATCGATAAGTTCGAACTAAATTTTTGAAATAGACATGGAGAGGCGTGGAGTATGAAATTAAATAGTAAAAAGATATTTTTTTTGGTAACCATAATGACTTTTTCAGTTACTACAATTGGGTTTGCTATACTATCAATTGCAAATAAGGACAACTGGTTGTTTCGCATTGGAACACAAGTAAGTTTGATAGTATCATTGCTAATGAACGGTTTACAGACTTTGACAATACAGAAGAAAGAGGGAATTGCTTTTTTTCTTATATGTTGAAATTTAAACTAATCAATATAAGGAAAATTAGATTGATATATAATTTTCATATAGTTGATTGATTTAATTTAACATATTATGTAGAATAAAATTATCAGAAGATAGTACTTAGATTTTTTACAAAGTGTTTCAAATTTTACAATCATTACAAAAAACCTATTGCTACCTAAAAAGAGTAGTGATATAATATACATACAACTATTCGCAAAACTCAACTTTAACGAATAGATTGGGGTGATTTTAACCTAAAACAGGGGTTTCTCATCGTTACTACTCACAAAGGATATTATTTATTTGTGATAACTTTCAGGAGGTTAAATTATATGATTAATAATAAAAGCTATCATGAGCAAGAAAAAATAAAAAACTCAATTCATTTACGTGAATTAATGTATTCTTTACCTTCCTTTACACTCGAATTCTTCCGAGGTATTGAACAAACCACTTCGTCTAAAACTCGTATTGCATATGCTTACGATTTAAGGGTCTTTTTCGAGTTCTTGGGACAATATCATAAGGAAATTAAAAAAGTGGCTATTTCTGACCTTAAAGTTGACTGTTTGGATCAAATACTACCAGATGATATTGAAATGTATCTTGAATATCTAAATTACTACATTAAAGAAAATGATAAACATACTCAAATTGAACATATTAATACTGAACGTGGAAAAGCTAGAAAATTAGCTTCTTTAAGAACTTTTTATAACTATTTCTTCAAAAAACAAAAAATTAAAACGAATCCAGCGTTATTAGTTGAGCTACCTAAAATACATGATAAACATATTGTGAGATTAGAAATTGATGAAATTGCTAAGTTATTAGATGAAGTTGAATCAGGTGAAAAACTAACTGTTTCTCAAAAAAGATTTCATGCATATACAAAGGATAGAGATTTAGCACTCCTAACGCTTCTATTAGGTACAGGAATTCGTGTAAGTGAATGTGTGGGTTTAAATATTCCAGATATTGATTTTGACGTTAATGGTATTAAAATTGTAAGAAAAGGTGGCAACGAGGTAATTGTGTATTTTGGGCAAGAGGTTAAAGATGCTCTTCTTGGTTACCTGGAATATAGGAAAAAGATGGTTACACCACCAATGCATGAGGATGCTTTATTTCTATCAATTCAAAATAAAAGATTAGCAGTTAGATCAGTTCAAAATTTAGTTAAGAAATATGCTCTACTAATCACTAAACTTAAGAATATTTCACCACATAAATTAAGGAGTACATATGGAACGAATTTATATCGTGAAACCGGTGATATTTACTTAGTTGCTGATGTTCTAGGTCATAAAGATGTAAATACGACTAAAAAGCATTATGCACAAATTGAAGATGAACGTCGACGTATGGCTGCAAAGGCAGTTAAATTAAGACAAGATTAGGGTTTTCATTCAACAATTGGTAGTGTTAATTTCTCTCCAGCATAAATAGTAGTTTCTTGAATTGAATTAATCATAATTACCTCATCAATGTATTCGTCTAAATTATAATAATTATCATTCATATATTGATTAGCAATGTCCCATAATGTATCATTGATGTTAATTGTAACTGTAATATAACTTTTAGTTGGTATATTACTAGCGCCAATAACTGTATTATTTATAAAGTTTAATAATAATATTGATACTAAAATGATACTAATAAAAAATATTCCACCCTTTGACTTCTTTTGTTTCATGCGGAATCACTCCTTTATTGAATAAAATCATCGATAAATCGTCATCAATCGAATGTTCGTTCGTCTATTTACATTATATACGAATGAACGTTCTGTGTCAACATGTTTTTCGCAAAAACGAGAACATTCGTTTGATGTTTTGCATTTTCTATGTTATAATACTCAAGAACATACATTCTTTAGATGTAATATTTTCCAAAATTATATAATTAGGGGTGATTACTTTGGCTAGTGATTTGAGCAATAAGCAGCTCATAATTCTGAATTTTCTAAAACAAGAAACAATGAGTAAAGGCTATCCACCATCAGTTAGAGAAATTTGTGAAGCCGTTGGTTTGAAGTCTACTTCTACGGTACATGGTCATCTTGAACGTCTTGAGAAAAAAGGATTAATTCGTAGAGACCCTACTAAACCAAGAGCAATTGAAATTGTAGACGATGATTTTCAATTAGCACGTAGAGAAATGGTTAACGTGCCTATTCTAGGTAAGGTTGCTGCTGGTTCACCAATCTTAGCTCAAGAGAATATTGAAGATTACTTCCCTATTCCAGTAAATTATGCGCCAAATACAAATGCATTTATGTTAAGAGTTAAGGGTGATAGTATGATTAATGTTGGAATATATGAAAATGATTTGATCCTTATTCAACAACAACAAACAGCTAGAAATGGAGATATTGTTGTAGCATTGATTGAAGATTCTGCTACAGTTAAGACTTTTTTTAAAGAGTCTAATCATATTAGACTTCAACCAGAAAACGACAATATGGAACCAATTATTGTGAATGAGGTTTCTATATTAGGTAAGGTTGTTGGGTTATATCGAACTTTATCTTAGTAGTAAAAAAATAAAAGATAGCTAGGGTTAAATCACCTACTATCTTTTTTAGTATATAACTTTATAAATGTAACAATCGATTAGTTTACATAATAGTATTATTGACTACCATCTTTGCTTGGAGCAAAACTTATTTGTTTTCCATCAGACCAAATACGTTCTAAATCATAAAACATTCTATCATCCTTACTAAAAATATGAATAATAACATCATTGTAATCTAGTAATATCCAACTTGCAGAATTATACCCTTCAACATGTTTAGGCACAAAACCTTCTTTGTCTAACTGTTCTTCTGTATTATCGATTAAAGCTTTTACGTGGTTAGGGTTGTTACCGTGTGCTATGATGAAATAATCTGCCATAACAGTTACATCTCTTATATCCAATACCTTAATATCAACCGCTTGTTTATCATCTAGTGCTTTATAAATAATTTCAACCATCTTTAATGCATCATCTTTTGACATAGATTTAATTTCCTTTCAATTTACTTTTTGAGTTTGTTATAGAACAAAAATGTTTCTAATGTTCTAGGATCTATTGTACTTTTTTTATTATCTAAATATTCTAATGTATCTTTTAAGATTTCTAATAGTGCATCGTCGAGCGATTTATTAGCCAAATTTCTAATGCAGTTAATTCGAGGTAATGGCATTCGATTGGGTTCAATATAATCAGCGATATAAATGATTTTATCTAATTCTGTCATATTAGGTTTCCCAGTAGTATGACATTCAATTGCACGGAGTATTTCTTCATCAATAACACCATACACTTCTTTTGCAATAACTGGACCTAATTTTGCATGTAATAAATCCGGACTGTCTATCTCAGCTTGAGTTGTTAAAATTAAATGCTTTTTTGTAAGCTCATCTTGCTTTTTACGGCTAATTCCTTTTGCACAATCATGAAGCAACCCTGCAATAAAGGCCTTTTCAACATCAACACCATGTTGCAACGCTAATTTTACGGCAACTTCTACTACAGATAAGGAGTGTAAATATTTCTTTTCAGACAAGCTTATTTTTAGCTTTTTTTTTGCATCGTCTATCGACATATTTATAAAATTTGAAATTCTATAAAGATTATTCGTTATAATGTATTGCTCAACTGAAGTCGGAACCATATCACCAATTGAAAAACCATTGCTCATTAGTTGCCTTATTCTAGATGATGATATATCCATTTTGGGCATATTTATTGTTGAAATATTGACTTGATGATTGTCCTTTAAGTTAGCAATTTGCTCATCTGTTTTATGCTCAAATCCTGGTCTATTGATGACTAGAAAATTAGCAATTTTAAAAAGTTCCGCTGGTTTATACCAGTTAGTCAAATTCATCAAAGAATCTGCACCTATAATTAAGGTATATTTATTTTCAGGATTCTCTTTGATCAATGCCTTAAGAGTTTCTACTGTGTACGAATTACCACTACGACTAATTTCAATATCAGAAATAGAAAAATAATCATACTCTTTTATAGCCAGCATGCACATATTCCATCTATGAATTTTATCTACTATACAGCGATCATTTGCTTTATGTGGAGGCTCTCCAGTTGGAATAAATAACACTTCATCATAGTTTCCAGTAGCATATACATATTTGGCCATTGATAGATGTGCTAGGTGTATAGGATTAAAGGTACCACCTAATATTGCAATATTCTTCATTTAACCATCCTTTCCATTTGTTGAAAGGGTTTTTATTATTAGTAATTAGAAAAACGGCAGATAAGTAAAGTTTGAACTTATTTCAATCGTTTTTTTTCTAGAGGTAATTCAATCGTTTTATTGTCTTTTGATGGTCTGTATAAAACAATTTTTCGCCCTATTTGCTGTACAACATCTGAACGGGTTCTTTCTGCAAGAATATATGAGATTTCTTTCGGATCTTCTATGCAGTTTTTTAGAACATTGATCTTGATTAATTCTCTTGCCTCAAGAGCATCAGAAATACCTTCTGTTACTTCAGGGCTAAGTCCTGCTTTTCCAATTTGATAAATTGGTTCTATTAAATTAGCTAAGCCACGTAAATAAGCCCTTTGTTTACTTGTTATCATAGGTTTCTCCTTATCTATAATATTCAAACTCAAGATAATACATTTTAACTGTATCGCCTTCTTCAATGCCAAGTGCTTCTAATTCATCAATAATTCCATTCGTTTTCAAGTAATTTTGGAAGAAGCTTAAGCCTTTCTCACTGTCTAAGTTTGTATATCCTAACATTTTTTCTACGCTTTTACCTATAATGTTAAATACCCCATCTTCTAGTTTTTCAACAGTAATAGGATCATCCGCAACTCTTTGAGCATTTGCAAAATACTCAGGTTCATATACGATTATATCAACATCAATAGTATCTAATAATTTTTTTATGTGAAACAACAACTCTTTGATGCCTTGTCCAGTTACTGCTGAGATTGGGAATACTTTTACATCTTCAGTTTCAAAATTATCAATGATACGTTTGAGATTTTCCTCACCATACATGGCATCAATTTTATTTGCTACAATTACCTGTGGCTTCAGTAACAAATCTTCATTAAAATTTTTCAACTCTAAATTAATTTTGTTAATGTCATCAATTGGGTCTCGACCTTCAATACCAGCAACATCTACAATATGCACTAAAACTTTTGTTCTTTCTATATGTCTTAAAAATTCATGCCCTAAGCCAATACCTTCTGCAGCACCTTCAATTAAACCAGGAATATCAGCCATTACAAAGCCTTCTCCATGACCCATATCAACTACACCAAGGTTTGGATTTAGAGTTGTAAAATGATAGTTTGCTATTTTAGGTTTAGCATTTGATACTCTAGATAATAATGTTGATTTTCCAACATTAGGAAAGCCAACTAGTCCAACATCTGCAATAGATTTAAGTTCTAAAATAACATGTAATTCCCGACCTGATTGGCCCGGTTGAGCGTATTTTGGTATTTGCATTGTTGGAGTAGCATAGTGCTGATTGCCTTTCCCTCCACGACCACCTCGAAGGATTACTTCTTTGGAGTCAGGATATGCCATGTCCACAATTATCTTACCGCTTTCAGCTTCTTTAATTATTGTCCCTCTTGGAACCTTAATTATCAAATCTGAAGCATCTTTTCCATGGCAATGGTTTCCCATACCACCTTCACCGTTACCGGCTTTATAATGCTTCTGATGTCTAAAATCATACAATGTATTAGTGGAATCGTCTACAACGAAAATGATACTTCCACCCTTTCCACCATCACCACCATCAGGTCCACCATTTGGAATGTATTTTTCACGCCTAAAGCTTACACAACCATTTCCACCACTACCTGATTTAATAAATATTTTAACTTGATCAACAAAAATCATTCGGGATCACACTTTCCTTATTTAAACTGATACGCAATCATTTAACGTATCGGGATTGGTAAAATACTTTCTTGCGATATACAACCTAAGACATATGGCTACTAACTTTCATTTACATGATTTCATTTTATTTGGTGAAGGCCATGTCATGAAAGTTTCTTAGTGAATAAAAAAGTTTCAAATGATAGACATTTGAAACTTTTATCTTCTAATACAATCATTTCCATAATTTAATTATTAATTCATATAATTATGATTATTTCAGTTGAAATTACTCAGCCTTAGGATGAACAGAAACTTGCTTTTTATCTCTGCCTTTTCTTTCAAACTTAACAACTCCATCAACTAATGCAAAAAGAGTATCGTCTCCACCTCTACCTACATTCGTTCCTGGATGAATTTTAGTTCCACGTTGTCTATATAAAATATTTCCAGCTAAAACAAATTGTCCGTCTGCTCTTTTGGCACCTAATCTCTTAGATTCTGAGTCTCTACCGTTTCTAGTAGAACCTACTCCTTTTTTATGAGCAAACAATTGAAGGTTCATTCTTAACATGGTTTACACCTCCTCGTTCGTTATATCTATATTATTGCAGTACTGTAGTTTTATTTCTTGTATACCTAAATTAAAAGCATTTAATAAGAGCTTACTTTCATCACTAATATTTGAAATGAGTTGAAAATGTAAAAAACCATCATCTTCTCTCACGGTACAATCAAATACATCCTTGGTAAAAGCTTCTATTGAATTGACGGTATTGATAGCTAACACAGATACAGAAGCACAAACAATGTCCTTTCCATAATCGCCATAGTTAGCATGACCTGACATTTCAAATCCTATTAATTGATCTTTTTTTAATAATAAAGTCACCTTTATCATAATTATGCATTAATCTTTTCGATTGTAACTTCTGTAAATGGTTGTCTATGACCTTGTTTCTTGTGGTAAGTAGTTTTTGGTTTGTATTTGTAAATAACAATCTTTCTACCTTTACCAACTCTAGCTACTTTACCAGTAACTGTAGCATTAGCAAGTAATGGGCTTCCTACTTTCAAACCATTTTCATTAGATATCATTAAGACTTGATCAAAAGTTACTGCTTCGCCATCTTCTAGGCCTAACTTCTCAACTCTAACAACATCTCCTTCAGAAACTTTGTATTGTTTTCCACCTGTTATAATAATTGCGTACATATGGGCACCTCCTCATTTTAAGACTCGCCGAAGCTTGGTGGCTTATTAGCACTTAAACCTATTCGCGCGGTTATACCGTCTTTTAGAGTACCATAATTGTTTATATATGTCAAGGGAAACAATAGTTTATTTGTTATTTTAGAATATTGTGATTGTTATGTCATAATATATCTATGTAGTAGATTGATATAAGCAAATTACCATTCTGCAAGATTTGCTTAAGCGAATTTTTCAATGCTCAATATAACAGCAGCTCCAAATAGGAACGCCAACAAAGATGTTATGATTAACATTCCATCATATGGGATGTTGTAAGGTATCAGTACAATGGCAGATGCTATAATAAGACCCAATATAAAACTAACAGTACCTCTACGATGGTTAGCTAAAAAATAACTAGTTAATTTGGCGCTTATAAGTATGCCTAGAATAATACCTATTCCTATAAAAAAAAGTGGTGTAATAATAATCCAATCAAAGGTCAAAACATTAGCTATATAAGATTTGAACAGATAGTACTCACCAATAATAAGCAAAAGCATCGAACCACTGACACCTGGTAAAAGCATAGTACCTCCAGCAATGATTCCGATGAATACTAATTTCATTAAAAGTAAAAGTGAAATTTGCGGAAAAACTTCTACTTGTAGAGCTTGATCTCCTGGATTAAAGTATGTCATTGCAAATACAATTAAAATTCCCAATAGAATTTGAATCCAGGATACTCGGTATCCCTTTAACTCAGTCTTGACCACAGAAGGTATGCTCAACACAATAAGACCAATAAACCAATACAAGGTATGTATGGGGTAATTTGCAAATAACCAATCTATCACTTTAGCAAAAGCAACTAAACCAATAGCTACACCAATTAAAACCTGAAAAATAAAAAAAATATCATTTTTTCGTTGTGGATTATTTAGTTTAAAAATCCTAGATAAACTTTCAATAATTTTATCAAACAGGCCTAAAATAACCATTATTGTTCCACCACTGACACCGGGAATAATATTTGCAATGCCTACTGCCATTCCACCAATTATATTTTTAATCATATATATTTCCTCTTTTATTGTAATTAAGTATTTCTAACTCTATTCCTGTTATATTTAAAATATATCAAAAAAAAATTAGTTTTTTGCTTTTTCCATGTTATCATATCCCTTCTATAATTGCAATTCCTAATCTGAATGCAAATAAATATTATAATAAGCTTACTGATTTGTAAAATTAATTATTCATGACGAATAATACGAGGTTAATTAACTAATAATAACAATTGAGGAGGTGATTTCATGGAAGATAATAAAAGCGGTTCAAGAGATAACAATAATAATAACAACAATTCTTTAAACAACAATAAGAACGTGAATAACAAAAACAACAACAATAAAAACAATAAAAACAACAACGATAACAATAGAAACAATAATAATTAATATTATAAAGTTAGCTAATCATGATATTATGTTTGATTCTTTAGATATTAAAATAATTTACAGCAAAAATGAAATGAGCAGTTTATCAACGTTAAATGATGATAAACTGCTCATTTTTTTTATTCAACTATTTTTAGCTTTGAATCTTTTTTGACTACTTAATCACACCCGTTGATTTAAAATCAATGCTAATCAGTAGTATTGCTAAGTGGTAGCAACTGTTGGTTTTACTTCCTTTCACCCAAAGAAGCACGCAAATCATGTCCTGTTGGCTTTTGAAAAACGCGAAGGCCAAAATGAGGTATGATAGCTAATATATGATCAAAAATATCTGATTGGATTCTTTCATATGCTTCCCATTCAATTTCATTCGTGAATGCATATACTTCTAAAGGTATACCATGTTCTACCGGTGGTAACAGCCTTACCATTTGAACCATGTTGCTATGTAGCTTAGCATGGTTATAGAGATAATTTTGTAGATAGATTCTAAATACACCTATATTTGTAAGATGTCTACCATTTATGATCGTAGATGTATCAATGTCATGTTCTAAATTATAAATTTCAACCTCGATTTCTTGTTTTTGAATATATTCAGTTAAATAATGGATTTTCTTAAATTCTTTCAATAACTCCTCGGTACAAAACGTTATACTGGTAATATCAATAAAGATAGAGCGTTTGATTCTTCTACCCCCTGATTGAGTCATACCACGCCAATTTTTAAAGGAATCGGAAACAAGTACATAGGTTGGAATTGTTGTAATGGTTTTATCAAAATTCTCAACCTTAACGGTATTAAGGGATATATCAATAACATCTCCATCAGCACCATATTTAGGCATTTCTATCCAGTCACCTATCCGAATCATATCGTTAGATGATAGTTGAATTCCTGCAACAAGTCCAAGCAAAGAATCTTTAAATATGAGGATCAAAACTGCTGATAAGGCACCAATACCGCTGAGTATTAGTACTGGATTTCTTCCCGTGATCATAGCAATGATAACGATACCCGCAATAATGTAAACAAAGATCTTAACAACCTGTAAGTACCCCTTAATTGGCTTATGTTTTGAAGTTTCATAGGTTCGATAGATATCATCTATCGAATTTAATAACGCATCAACAGACAAAGCCCCCGTTATTATGATATAAATCGTTGCTAAATTCTGTATTGTAATTGCTATTTGAGTTGAGAATACGTGTGCATAAGAATAAACGACAAGAGCTGGTACAATACGAGAGAGCTTTTTAAAGACTCCACTTCTAATAATCGCATCATCCCACTTGAACATATTATGCATCATTACGCGTGAAAGAAATTTTAAAACGATTTTATTTGTAATAAGACTCGCTATAATACAAGAGAGAATAATGCATAAAATTGTTACTGCTATAGCAAGATAGCCAGATACAGCCGCGTCTACACCGTATGCGATAATCCATTTAGTAATTTCTTGAATCATAGGATACCTCCTTTAAATCTTAATCTCATGATTTCCTATAATGATGGAAATTTAAGATTTTTAAATTTATCATATATATTTTTATCTACCTTTTTTCTAGTGACTTCAACTAAACCTAGCGGAGTCATATCAACTAAGGTAGTTTTTATACGATCCTCTAAAAATAATGATTCCAGCAAAGTAAGTAGCTGGGTTTTATGCTCTTCATCCTGCATATCAATAAAGTCAATAATAATAATTCCAGAGAGGTTTCGAAGTCTGATTTGTCTAGAAATTTCCTTAGCTGATTCTAAGTTAATTGCAAATACTGTCTCTTCAAAATTCTTTTTGCCAACGGATTTCGAGGTGTTTACATCTATAACAATCAAAGCCTCCGTAGGCTGAATAAATAAGTTGGCTCCAGAATTAAGCCAAACCTTTTCTTGAAGGGCTTTCTCAATTTTCGAATGAAAGCCCAAAAGCTGATATAGATTACAACTAGCGTCGGTACGAAGCTCAAAACGTTCAGAAATATTGTTGTAATAGTCATCATTAAAATAGTCTTTGGCACTATTATATATAGCTTCATCATCAAATAAATATACATCTACATTGTTCTTATATAGATCTCTTATTAGTCTAATGTAATTTTCAGGTTCCTTATAAACACATTGATAGCTTTTTCTGAATTTTCCAACCTCAAGAAGTCTATTGAAGATAGCAATAAGCATATCACGTTCTTTAATAAGGTCCTCTTCAGCAACATCAACAGCATTCGTACGAATAATAAACCCATAGTCATCATTGATCGCATTGCTATAAATTTCTTTTAGTCGGTAGCGTTCTTGAACTTTTTTAACTTTAGAGGAAATTCCAACAAAATTTTTCTTGTAAGTTAATACTGAATATCTTCCTGTTAGATTTATCATACTAGTGGCAGTTGCAGCCTTTGACATATAATAATCTTTGGTTATTTGTATTAACAATTCATCTCCAACTTTAGGAGAATCTAAGGTTGGTTTATTGTTTGTATAAATAAAGTGTTGTCCTTCCTCTATTTGAAGAAAAACATCCTTTTCTAATCCAATATTAACAAAGGTAGCATTTATTCCTTTCACTACATTAGAGACCTTACCTATGTATATATTCCCTATGATTGAGTGATCATTGATTTGTTCAGGATGAAGTTCAATCATTTGATCTTTTTGATCTAATAAAGCACAATATACAATGTTATTTTCTAACGTGGTAATAAATCGATTGCCCATAAACTCACATCCATTTCTAAGTTGTTATATGTTTTGTTCGCATTCAAGTGAAGCTTCGTTGCATGTTAAAAAACAGGCTCTACAGGGACAGACAATGGTATAAACGCACTATCACTATGATATAGTTCTTCACGATGAACCTTATAGTTAAAAGGGTCATAAGAAGCACCAATAAACTCCGATAAAGAACTAAATACTGCATCGGGCTTGACATTAAGAGTACTACCAGTAGCTAAGGTCATAATAATTTTGTTATCATTGATTACTATGTTATAAATACCCGGTTTAATATCAAAATCGTTGATTTTACCCTTTTTGTTCTTCTTTTTGATAACAATGCTGTCTTGAAGCGCAAAGTTAGCAATATTTTCCTCTGTTAACACACATTCTTCCTGCAGTACACTATACTTTGCTGCAGAAACAGATGCCATTGCAGATGGCTCATGATCATCTATAACAATAGCTGCTTCAATTTTTAATCCATTTGGACAACAGGCATTCACATGATCAATAATCATTTGTGTGTCCATATTTTGAACTAACTTCATATCTAAGTACTCGCCACTGCTGGTAACTCCAACAGCTAATGGTGCCGCAATAGAAAATATTTGATGAGGGTTAAAACCTTCTGAGTATGCTATTGGTAACTCTGCTTGTCTGAATATTTTTTGAAAAGTACGCATCAAGTCAAGATGCCCAATGAATTTTAATGTCCCAGTTTTAGAAAATTTCAATCTAACTTTCATAACAAATACCTCCTCCAAATACCTGTGCACCACAAGTTGAACAAGATAGCGAGCAATTTGGGGTTGTACTTCCTTGGAGTGCTTTATTATATTCGTCTAATAAAAATTCTTTAGAAACACCAATATCAATAAAATCCCATGGGAGTACTTCATCTAGCGAACGTTCTCTTGATGCATAAAAGCTAGGATCAATTTCACATTTTTCAAAGGCTTGTTCCCAAACAGAATATTTAAAATGCTCAGACCAAGCATCATATTTAGCGCCTAGTTTATAAGCTTCATAAATAACCTTACCTACTCGGCGGTCTCCTCTTGCCATAACACCCTCTAATACACTTGTCTTAGCATCATGAGAATTAAATTTAATATGTTTTTTGTTAATCGTTCTATTCAAAAGAGTCTGCTTTTCCTTAAATTGTTCCATCGTATCTTGGGCTACCCATTGGAAAGGAGTAAAAGGTTTTGGTACAAAGAAGGAAGTGCTTGTAACAATTTCAACTCTAGTACGTCGTAGCTCTTTAGGAAGCTCATAATATTTTTCAACAATCTTATGAGAAAGATGCGCAATTGCTTCAACATCTTCTAATTCTTCTGTGGGCAAGCCCAACATAAAGTATAATTTTACTCTTGTCCATCCGCTCTCAAAGGCTTCTTTTGAGCCCTTTAAGATGTCTTCCTCGGAAATTCCCTTATTAATGACATCTCTAAGTCTTTGAGAACCAGCCTCAGGAGCAAAGGTTAAACTGCTTTTTCTCACATCTTGAACCTTACTCATAAGTTCTAGTGAAAATGCATCAATCCTTAGGGATGGCAGAGATAGATTTACATGTTGATCATGGCTTATATTATCAATGATGTGCTCAGAAAGCTCATGAAGCGGCTTATAATCACTTGAGCTTAAGGATACTAAGGATATTTCCTCATGACCAGTAGCTTTTATTAAATTAACCGCTTGCTCCTTTAGCTTGTCCACATCCTTTTCTCTAACAGGTCTATATACAATACCGGCTTGACAGAATCTACATCCTCTCATACAGCCTCTAAAGAGCTCTAAAACAACTCGATCATGAACTACCTGCATATAAGGCACGATTGGCTTAGTTGGATAGGAGGAGTTCGTTAAATCCAGTACTAAATTCTTCTTGATTTTTTCTTTTGCGTTCGGGTGTGTTGAGAGAAAGGATTGAATTGTACCATCTTCCTTGTAAGAAACCTCATAAAATTTAGGAACATAAATACCCTCTATTTTTGCTACAGCTTCTAAATAATCAGCTCTACTCTTTCCAGCTGCTTTCATACTACTATATAAATCCAAAACATCATTAAAATGCACTTCACCTTCTCCGATATAAAAGAAGTCAATAAAATCAGCCAAAGGCTCGGGATTGTAAGTACAAGGTCCACCAGCACATATGATTGGATCATCCTCTCCTCGTTCTGCAGAATAAATGGGAATGTGAGCAAGATCTAAAATACTTAATATATTTGTATATGCCATTTCATATTGGACAGTAAAGCCTAAAAAATCAAATTTCTTAAGTTCATCTTGTGATTCTAAAGCAAAAAGTGGAAGGTTCTTTTCTCTCATAATTTTATCTAAATCAATCCATGGAGAAAAAACCCTTTCACAAAAAGTGTCTTCTCTTTTATTTAAAAAGTCATATAAAATAGATAAGCCTAAATGACTCATACCTATTTCATATACGTCTGGAAAACAGAATGCAAATCTAATATCTACGGAGTTAATATCTTTATAAATACAATTTATTTCATTACCAATATATCTTGCAGGCTTATCTACGCTTAACAAGATTTCATCACTTAGTCTTAGTTCATTCATTATAGTTTCTCCTTAGTAGCAGTATCTCTATTACATCATAATATATTTATCTGGATATAACAAGGCTATTTGCGAATCATTGAGTGCCATTCGATTCCTCATTTGATAAATCCCTATCAATATTCTCTTGATTAACAATTGGTATTTCTTCAATTGTTTTAGGTTCTAAGTTTTCGCTATTGTCAATTGTGTTATCCTGAACTTCTTCTTTTTGAAGAGTATTTTGCATAGTATCTTCAGTTTGTTTTGGGTTTTCCCTAAAGAAGAATACCTTTTCTTTTAAGGCATTTAAGTCTTCATTATAATACACAACATGATAGATACTGTCAACATTAAAATTGCCAATGGATAAGTCGTACTTTTTCATTAGTAATATAACAAGTAAAAGACCTAGAGCTACAAAAAGTTTTGTATTGAATTTATTTGGAATGTCTGAAGATCTTGGCCTTATAGATTTCTTGCTTTTCCTCTTACCATGCATGCTATTCATAATATCACCCCTTTTACTTTTTTAGATTCCTTCAATATCAACACTATACATCTCTAAAAAATAATTTAATTGAATCAAGTAAGCAACAAATTGAGGACCCTTCATAAGTTGGCCAAACCATGGTGTTTGAAATGAATTCAAATCATCCTTAAGGAGATTATTCACCTTATTAATGTTAATTAGACCTTTTATTGGTGCATACGGATTATCAAGTATTGATTTTAGCAATTGACCTAAAATCGTATTGTATTTTGGGTGATAGGTTTTAGGATAAGGTGATTTCTTTCTGTTAATTACTTCACTTGGTAAATGCTCTTTTAATGCAGATCTGAGCAAACCCTTTTCTATGTTATTCATGTATTTTAAAGACCAAGGAATGTTATATGTATACTCAATAATACGATGGTCTGCATAAGGTACTCTTACCTCAAGACCATTGTACATGCTCATGCGATCTTTCCTTGTAAGGAGTGTAACCATAAACCATTTATAGTTTAAATATGTCAATCTTCTAATTCCCCTATCATAAGGATCCTCATGATCTAAGTATTCTATTTCTTGGATAGTCTTTTTGTATTCACTATAGGCAAAATCTTCAAGATTAAGATGAGAGAGTCCCTCTGATAAAAAAGATTTTCTTACATCCATATGTTTATTCCAAGGAAATCCATCATAATGAATATCAGTAAAATTTCTATACCAAGGATACCCTCCGAAAATTTCATCTGCGCATTCGCCAGATAAAGCTACGGTATGATTCTTTTTAACTCGATTGCAAAAAAGCAGTAAAGAAGAATCTATATCAGCCATGCCAGGATAATCATTTGCTCTAGTTGCATCCCATAATGCTTCAGCAAGTTCATCAATTCCTATTTCAATTCTATTGTGATTTGAATTTATGTATTTACTCACTCTATTTACCCATACGTTGTCATTACTTGGCTGATAGGCATCACCTGCAAAGTACAGATCATTTTCTTCATAATCTATAGAATAGGTGGTTAAAAGCTCCCCTTTTTGCGAACTTAAATACTTAGCTGCGATAGAAGAAATAGCGCTAGAATCTAATCCACCTGATAAAAATGTGCAAATAGGCACATCTGAAATCAATTGGCTCTTAATTGCATCTTCAACTAAAAATGCTACTCGTTCAATTGTTGAACTCTTATTTTCGTTATGTTCACCCGTAATTGGCCTCCAGTATTCTTTTTTAACGAATTTTTTTTCGGTTAGATAAATAAATTCTGCTGGTTTGACTTCATAAATGCCTTTAAATAAACCGCTGCCGTTTATTCTGCTTGGACCTAAGCTAAAGAGCTCTAGTAAACTTGTTTCATTAAAAATTGGCTCAACAAATCGATGCTCAAGCAATGCTTTTATTTCAGAAGCAAAAATGAAGTAACCATTTACTTGAGTATAAAAAAGTGGCTTAACACCTACTCTATCTCTTGCTAAAAACAATGTTTTTGTACGATTTTCCCATATTGCAAAGGCAAAAATACCATTTAAATATTGAAGGCTATCTTCTCCCCACTCAACGTATGCCTTTAGAACTACTTCCGTATCACAATGGGAATCAAAAAAATATCCTTTTTGTATTAATTGCTTTCTAACTTCATCAGTATTGTAAAGTTCTCCATTATACACAAGAGTATATTCATAAATTTCTTTTTTGAATGTCATTGGCTGTATTCCACCAGTAGGATCAATAACGATCAATCGTCTATGACCCAATAGAACTCTTTCATTATAATAATAACCAAATGCATCGGGACCTCTATGTATCAATGCATCCGTCATAGGGTGAATCGTTTCAATTTCCTGCATTAAATTTTCATGATAATTAATAATTCCGGTTATACCACACATTAAATACCCTCCAATTTGTCGATTATTAGCTAAATTTGCGCAACAGTAGGAGTTTAGCCCCTACTGTTGCGGGAAGATTGCACGCCACTAAATAGTGGTGTGCACCTTCCATTTAATTAATTATATGCGAAGAAAATGTCATTTATACTTGATGAATTGAGCCAAGTATGCTAGGATATTTATTAAATCTAACGAACGAATAAACCACATAAAGTGGGATTACAAGCAATACTTGCGTTAGACATATAGTAGTTTACCTATGATTGGGTTTTGAGCTCGTAACAAATGGGTCACGAGTATTCTTTTATAAGCAATAGGAGGTATATAGATGAAAAGTGCATACGACATTTTGTTGGAACGTGGTTTCATTGAACAAACAACACATGAAGAAGAAATTATAGATTTATTTAAGAAGGAAAAGGTTACTTTTTATATTGGCTTTGATCCTACTGCTGATAGCTTAACTGTAGGCCATTTTTTAACAGTAATGGCCATGGCTCATTTACAACAAGCTGGTCATAGACCAATCGTATTAATTGGTGGCGGCACAACAATGGTTGGTGATCCTACTGGTAAATCAGACATGCGTAAGATGATGACAAAAGAAATTATAGAAAATAATGCTGAAAGATTTAAGGAACAGCTTTCAAAGTTTATTGATTTTACGGATGATCGTGCTATTATGGTCAATAATGCAGATTGGCTACTTAATTTAAATTATGTAGAATTTATTCGAGAAATTGGAGTGCATTTTTCAGTAAATAGAATGTTAACAGCTGATTGCTACAAAACAAGATATGAAAAAGGCTTAACCTTCCTTGAATTCAACTACATGCTTATGCAATCCTATGACTTTTTAGAATTAAATAGAAGGTTTGATTGTACAATGCAATTAGGCGGAAATGACCAATGGTCAAATATCCTAGGTGGTGTTGAATTAATACGTAGAAAAGAAAGCAAGCCTGCTTTTGGTATGACCTTTAAGCTATTGACTACAGGTGATGGTAAGAAAATGGGTAAAACTGAAAAAGGTGCTGTCTGGCTAGATCCAGTAAAGACTTCACCCTATGAGTTTTATCAATATTGGAGAAATACAGAGGATGTTAAGGTAGCTGAATGTTTAGGACTGCTTACGTTCCTTCCTATGGAAGAGGTTCGAAAATTAAGTGCTCTTGAGGGCGCTGAAATTAACAAAGCCAAAGAAGTATTGGCCTTTGAAATCACAAAAAACATTCATGGTGAAGAAGAAGCATTGAAGGCGATGGACGCTGCCAAAGCTTTGTTTAATGGTGCGGCTTCTGGAGGTTCAATTCCTACTACCCACATGAAATTAGATCAATTTAAAGATGGCATAGATATACTTACTCTATTACAAGAGACAGGACTTATCCCTACTCGATCAGAAGGAAGACGCTTGGTTGAACAAGGTGGTATTAGAATAAATGACATTCAAGTTTCGGATATAAATAGGCTGATAATCCTTAATGATTTTGATGATAAGAAGGAATTAATGATAAAAAAAGGCAAGAAAAGCTTCCATAGAGTTGTTATTTCCTAAATTGGAAGAAAAATATTCGCAAGCAAGAAAATCGGCTACGCAGTGTTAAATAACATTGTTATTTATACACAGAGTTAAAATTCTCGTTACCTTCCTGCCGCTTTTCCAATTGCATATGCAAAACTTTCCTAGTAAGCAAGAAAATCGGCTGCGCCGAGTTAAATAACATTGTTATTTATACGCCGAGTTAAAATTCTCGTTACCTTCCTGCCGCTTTTCCAATTGCATATACAAAACTTTCCTAGTAAGAAAAAAAGAATGACTAAGTCAAGTCATTCTTTTTTTCTTTTCAATATAATTTAAGTACCATAACCATCAACTTGTACAAAAAAAAAGAAACCTCATTTCAAATACACAAGGTTTTTATGAGTGCTTATTAATTTGTTAATTGATCATCACTACGATGGCCAAGCCTGCATTTAGAACAATCAGTAAAAGAAAAAACCCAAATAGATTTCTTGAATTGATTGGCAATAATCTATTGCCAAATTGCTCATCTAAAAAAATATCTTCTTCACCTAAGTCTATGGATTCAAAACTGTTACCTTTGTTTTTCAATGAATCCAAGTTATCATGCAGATACTTAACTGCATTCTCATTCTTATGTGTACTCATCTTAGATCCCCCGATCTCCGATTAAATAATCGTAAAAGCTCGATTAATATAGGTACAATCTGTATAAAAGTTTTGTTACGATTCTTTCTCTATCTCTAGTTATTATATTACAACATGTCTATAGGTTTTACAACAATAATTTAATAAAATATTAACCAATAATTCATACAATATTCATGCTTTTTCCACAAGTGATTAAGAAACTTTTAGGAAGTTTATATATAAAATTTATGGTCTTGCATCAAAACGATAACCAACACCAAAAACAGTCAAAATATAAAGTGGATTTTTGGGATCATCTTCAATCTTTTGACGCAAATTTTTTATATGCGTATCAACCGTTCTGTCAAAGCCATCGAAGTCATCACCCAAGGCGATGCTGATTAATTCATCTCGTGTAAAGGTTTTTTCTGAAAATTTGATGAGTGTTAGTAATATATTGTATTCGTTAGGAGTAAGCTTAATTACCTGACTATTTTTTTGAACCTCTCGTTTTAAAACATTGATCACTAAATCATTATGATTAAACGAGATCACGTTAGAAAGAAATTCCCTATCGGCTGTACATCGCCTTAGAACTGCACCTATTCTTGCCATTAACTGCTTAGGACTAAAAGGTTTTGTTATGTAATCATCTGCTCCAAGGTCTAAACCGTTTAAGATATCTTCCTCAGAAACCTTTGCAGTAAGCATAATAATTGGTACCCTAGAGATGTTTCTAAGCTTATGGCACACATCTTCTCCACTTATATCAGGAAGCATTAAATCTAATACAACTAAGGAAGGCAATTCCTTAGTGAAAATTTCTAAAGCATCCTTCCCATTATAGGCTTTAAAAACGGTATATCCATTATGTATAAGGTAAGATTCTATTACACTTACAATTTTAACTTCATCATCTACGATTAAAATACTCTTTTCCAAACCCATACTGTCACCCCCCCTAAAATATTCCGGTTATTCTTAGCATAACAATTAGTTATGTAGATATGATGAAGAGTTAGTATATTTTATCATATCTATAGTTAAAAATTCAATTATTCCTCTAGTTTATCCCATTCACTTAATATAGCTTCAACTTCTACCGTTGAAATAGTTTGACTTTTTGATTTAATGGCACCTTTTAGACGTGCCAATCCCCCTTCAAATTGATAAATTCTAGTTCCTTCAACTGAAAATTGAATGCGAAATCGTATTTTATCCCATGCGTCTTCTAATTTTCTCATATTTTCAGATGCTACATCCCATTTTTCTTGTACTACATTATCTCTTATTGCTAAAATATATGCAACTACATCTTCATCAGGATTTAATGGTTTCTTGACGATTCCACCAGTGGTCATAATTATGATAAAAATGATTAATGTAACAATGGGTAGTATTAATTTCAAAGTTCTTACCATTACAATCAAAACTCCTTTATTTATTAAGATAATCTTTATATAGGTCAATAAATAGCTCTCCACTCGTATTAATAGTTGCTAAATGGATCTCTTTTGAATGATTGATCTTTCTCTTAGCTAGTTCATCCTTAAGCCATCTTTTATCCAAACCAATTTTCTTTAAATTTTCTTCAATGATCATCCCATATATAATAATCTCGGTAGATACTCCAACATAAGGAGTGCTAATACCTAAATCTTGCGCAGTAACTGTTTCATATTGAGACTTTTTTAGCACCGTTAATTTACCGTTCGTTTCAAGAACAGCAAATTCTACTTGACTAATATCAAAAACATTATTAGACCTTAATTGCTCCAACAAATCTGAAAGGCTGTATCTTAATGATTTCATTTTTTTGTCCATCAGTTTACCATTAACGATTATTAGCTCTGGTTGCCCATTGATATACTCTGACACCAGTGGAAACCTTACTACTATGTGTTGAAGTAAGAACACTAAGAAAGACCATATAAATAATCCCATCCAATGTGACCATGCAGAGCTTGTAAGGTCTGTAGTTAAAGTTGCAGCTATAGAACCGATTGTAATACCAAGTATATATTCAAATAAAGTAAGTTGACTAATTTGTTGCTTACCTAATAATTTAGTAAAGATTAATAAAGTAAAAAACCCAATGACACCTCTGACAATAACCACGAGTCCTTCGTCCATACAACCACCTATTCATTTCATATTTTGAAGTTAGTTTGTAACAAAAGATGTTTTTTTATGCGAATTTTGCAAAAGCTAATTAGATGAAGACTAAGTCAAAGCTTAATTATTTTTAACATTTTAAATGAATGAATAAAAAGGAAAGGCCTGCATTTTATTGACAACTACGCTTCTAATATGTTATGTTTTGTTGTAGTAGATTTGTATTCTTGATAAATCTATAAAAGATTCAACAAAGTGAATGAAGAAATATCTTTTCTAAGAAAGGAATGAAAACATGAACAAAACAGAAATTTTAGGTAGATGGACTAGAGATAAGTCCGAAGAACTTTATGGAATAAAAAACTGGGGTGCAGATTATTTCTCTATCTCAGATAAGGGTGAGGTACTTGTTAACCCATATAAAGACAATCCTTCTGCAGCAGTTAGTATTGTGGATATTATATCTGGTGTACGTGAGAGAGGTCTGGATATGCCTGTATTATTGCGTTTTGAGAACCTACTTGACTCACAGATTTCATATCTGAACAACTCCTTTAATGAAGCAATTAAAAAACTTAATTATAAAGGCGAATATCGTGGTGTATATCCAATAAAGGTAAATCAACAACAACAAGTTATAAAAGAAGTAACAAGGTTTGGACAAAGATATCACCATGGTCTTGAAGTTGGTAGTAAGGCTGAATTAGTGGCTGCTCTTTCTTTAATGAAAGATAAAGAAGCTTGTCTTATTTGCAATGGTTATAAAGATGAAGAATTTATCGATCTAGGTTTATATGCTGTTAAAATGGGATTTAAATGTTTTTTTGTAATAGAAATGCCTGGGGAATTAGATATCATCTTACAACGCTCCGAAGCATTAGATGTTAAACCGAATATTGGAATTAGGATAAAACTTTCAGCAAAAGCTGGTGGTCACTGGACTGAATCTGGTGGGGACAGAAGTATTTTTGGCTTAAATATGTCTCAAGTCATTGAAATAGTTGATATTCTAAAAGAAAAGAAAATGTTAGATTGCCTTAAATTGCTGCATTATCATCTTGGCTCCCAAATACCCAATATTCGCGACATTCGTTCTGCTGTTCTTGAGTCTGCTCGTGTATACGCCGAATTGGTTAAGGAAGGAGCGCCAATGGGATATCTTGATCTTGGGGGTGGCCTAGCGATTGATTATGATGGTTCTAATACAAATTATACGAACAGTAGAAATTATTCAGTTGAAGAATATTGTATGGATATTGTAGAAGCCGTCATGACAATAATGGATACTGCCAATGTTCCCCACCCTGTAATTATTACAGAATCAGGACGAGCTCTGGTTGCATATTATTCAGTTTTATTATTTAATGTATTAGATGTCGCAAAATTTGAAGAACATAAACTGCCAGATGAATTGAAGGAAGATACTCCAGAACAAATCAGAAATCTATATGATGTTAGCCAAAATCTAAATTTAAAAAATATCCAGGAATGCTATAATGATGCTCTTTACTATAGAGATGAAATAAGGGATATGTTTAAACATGGAAGAATCAGCTTACGCGAACGTTCTTTTTCTGAAAAGATTTTTTGGAATATTATTAATCAAGTAGCAAAAGAAAAAAATAAGCTAAAATTTGCACCAGTAGAACTAGACGATATTGAATGTGCGATTGCTGATATTTATTATTGTAATTTCTCATTATTTCAATCGATTCCTGATAGTTGGGCAATTGATCAGTTATTCCCTATTATGCCGGTACATCGTTTGCTTGAGTTACCTAAACGAAATGCTATCATAGCTGACATCACTTGTGACTGTGACGGTAAAATAGATCACTTTATTGATCTTCACGATGTTCGAAACACTTTGCCATTACATGAATTGAAAAATAATGACAATTATTATCTAGGCGTGTTTTTAGTTGGTGCCTATCAAGAAACATTGGGAGACCTTCATAATCTTTTTGGAGATACTAATGTTGTTAGTATTAGAATTAACCCTGATGGTAACTATGACTTAGTAAATGAAATTCATGGAGATAGTGTTGCTGATGTACTTTCTTATGTTGAATTTGATCCAAAAGAAATGCATACAAATTTCCGTGAAACAGCTGAAGAAGCTATTCGCGAAGGGTTGATCACTGCTAGAGATAGACGCGATATTATGTCTTCTTTTGACAATGGTTTACGTGGTTACACTTATTACGAAAGCTAAATTTAAGCTAACAAAAGAAATGTTGTACTCAAGAAAATAGATTGATTATAAAAGAAATTAGTTGTATAATGTAAAAGCATTTTTTTAAATTAAAGGAGGTCGAAAAATTGGGAAAAGCTCTTATTATTGGTGCTGGTGGCGTATCAAATGTGGTAGTACACAAATGCTGTCAAAACCCAGATGTTTTTGAAGAAATATGTATTGCAAGCAGAACAAAATCAAAATGTGATGCTATGAAAGAAAAGCTAAAAGGTGGCAAAACAAAAATACAAACTGCACAAGTGGATGCAGACAACACGGATGAACTGATTGGCTTAATAAATGATTTTAAACCTGATGTGGTTATTAACGTTGCCCTACCTTACCAAGACTTAACGATTATGGATGCATGTCTAGCAACTGGTGTTCATTATGTTGACACTGCCAATTATGAGCCCCTTGATACGCCAAAGTTTGAATATAAATGGCAATGGGCTTATAAAGAAAAATTCGAAAAAGCTGGCCTTACTGCTCTACTTGGAAGCGGCTTCGATCCTGGAGTTACGGGTGTTTTTAGTGCGTATGCGCAAAAACACTATTTTGATGAAATTCATACAATCGATATCTTGGATGCAAATGCGGGTGATCATGGTTATCCTTTTGCTACTAATTTTAATCCAGAAATAAATATCCGTGAAATTACAGCTAAGGGAAGATATTTTGAAAATGGAAATTGGGTTGAAACTCCCCCACTTTCAATAAAAAAAGAATATGATTTCCCTCAAATTGGACCTAAAAATATTTATTTATTATATCATGAAGAGCTAGAATCTCTTGCAGTTAATATAAAAGGGATTGATAAAATTAGATTTTGGATGACCTTTTCAGATAATTACTTGAATCACTTAACGGTACTCCAAAATGTTGGTATGACTTCAATTAAACCTATTTTATATGATGGAAAAGAAATCCAGCCTATCCACTTCCTACAAGCTGTACTGCCTGATCCAGCATCATTAGGTCCACGTACAAAAGGAAAAACAAATATTGGGTGCATTTTCCAAGGAACAAAAGATGGACAACCAAAAACTTATTATGTATATAATGTTTGTGTTCATGAAGAAGCTTATGCAGAAGTAGGATCACAAGCAATTTCCTACACGACAGGTGTGCCTGCAATGATTGGTGCAATGCTGATTCTAAAAGGAATTTGGAATAAGCCAGGTGTTCATAATATTGAAGAATTTGATCCAGATCCTTTTATGGATGCGCTAAATAAACACGGTCTTCCTTGGATAGAAGATTTTTCTCCTACTTTATTAGATTAAGGAGCTAAATAAATGATTAAAAATTATAACAGTGTGCCTTCGCCTTGTTATGTTGTTGATAGAGACTTATTAAACAGAAACCTTGAAGTTCTTGATTATGTTCAGAAAAAAACGGATTGTAATATCCTGCTAGCTTTAAAAGGATTCTCGATGTTTTCTTTATTTCCACAAATTGGTCAAGTACTGGTTGGAATCACATCAAGCTCTCTTTTTGAAGCGAGATTGGGATATGAAGAAATGAGTAAAGAAGTTCATATCTATGCTCCTGCTTACCAAGAAAAAGAATTTGATGAAATCATGACATATTGTGATCATATTGTATTTAATTCCTTTCCTCAATATCAAAGATTCAAGGAAAAAGTGAAAAGCAATAAGAGCAAAAAAATTGAATGTGGAATTAGAGTCAACCCACAATATTCAGAAATAAAAACAGCTATTTATGATCCATGTTTTGAAAATTCCAGACTTGGGGTAACGCTTGACCAATTTAAAGAAGACGAGCTAGATGGTATAGATGGTATTCACTTTCATACAATGTGTGAGCAAAATTCAGACACCTTAGAACGAACAATAAAAGTAGTTGAGGAGAAATTTGGCAAGTACTTTCATCAGATGAAATGGATTAATTTTGGTGGTGGACACCATATTACTCGGAGTGATTATGAGCTTGATACTTTAATAAATACAATCAACTATATTAAAAACAAATATAATGTCCAAGTTTACTTAGAGCCAGGTGAAGCCATAGCTTTAAATACCGGCTTCTTAGTCACTAGTGTACTAGATATTGTTTCAAATGGAATGGACATTGCAATATTAGATACTTCTGCTGCTTGTCATATGCCAGATGTCATAGAGATGCCTTATAGACCGGAAATTATCGGTGCTAAAGTACCTGGCATAAATCAATACACCTATAGACTTGGTGGTATGACTTGTTTAGCTGGTGATGTTATTGGAGATTATTCGTTTGAAGAACCATTGAAAATTGGTGATAAAATCATATTTTGTGATATGGCACATTATACAATGGTTAAGAACAATACATTTAATGGCGTTAACCTTCCGTCAATAGCAATTTCAGATACTAATGGTGTACAGGTTATTCGTGAATTTGGATTCGAAGATTATCGAAACAGATTATCGTAGTATAGGCTATATCAAAAAGAAATAAGCCATAAAGCAAAAAATGCCAGTAACATATTCGTTACTGGCATTTTTTATATTTATTTTATAGCCTTTAATATTTCTAATAGATATTGCCAAGTTCTTTGAGTTGAAGAAATAGAAATTCTCTCGTCGGGAGAATGCACATCGTATGTGTTTGGTCCTATTGATATTGCTTCCAAGTGAGGCATTTTTTCTAGGAAAACCCCTGCTTCAAGACCTGCATGAATCCCTTTAATCAGGGGTTTGCTGCCATGCATTTTTTCGTAAGTATTCACGCATATTTCTAAGAACTTAGAGTTACTTTTAATTGGCCATTCAGGGTAATCTTTGCTCGCGGTGCATGTAGCACCAACGTTTTTTGCAAAAAGCTTAAGTAGCTGTACCATGCGATATTTTTTGCTTCTTACTGAGCTTCTTGAAGCAAATTCAAAGCATAATTTATTGCTGTCAATGTACAATCTTCCTAAGTTAATTGAGCTTTCAACCAATCCTTCTATTTCGGTGCTCATTGATTGAACACCATTTGGTAGAGCTCTAAGTAAGAAAATAATGTTCTCAAGAGTTTTGTTGTTTATGGCTTGACTCACTTTCTCTTCTTCTTTTTCCTCTAACAAATCAATCATAAAAACAATTTCTGGGTCACTACCCTTGTATTCATTCTTAAGATCACATATAATTTTAGACATCGTTTCATGAAACAATTCCATTTGGTCTTTACGAACATTTAACGTAACAAACCCTTCCCTAGGAATAACATTGTCCTTTAAGCCACCAAATAAATGACATAAATTCAAATCGATAGCTTCATTTAACTGACTAAGTACAATTCCTAAGAGTACAATCGCATTTGCTCTATTTTTGTGGATTTCCATTCCGGAGTGTCCACCCTTTAAGCCTTTAATCGTAATCTGTACAATATTATATTCAACATCATCTAATTCAACAAATTCAAGAGGTAATTCAATTAAAGCTCTTAGACCGCCTGCACAGCTTACGATTACTTCACCCTCTTCTTCAGTATCTAAATTGATAAAATACTGCCCCTTTAATCCTGAAGTATCCATTTCTAAAGCACCTGTTAAGCCCACTTCTTCATCTGTTGTGATGAGAATTTCAAGTGCTGGATGAGGAATATCATCAGCATCAAGCAAAGCCAATGCATATGCAACTGCAATACCGTTATCTGCACCAAGTGTTGTTCCATCTGCAAACAAATCATCACCATCAACGATAAGTCGAAGTGGATCCTTGCAAAAGTCATGGATGGTTCCCTCGTTTTTTTCACATACCATATCCATATGCCCTTGTAAAATAACTACTGGCGCATTTTCATAACCTGGAGTTGCAGGTTTTTTAATGATGATATTTAAGTATTTGTCTTGTTCAATAAACAAATTTCTTTCTTCAGCAAAGTGTTTTAAGTAATCACTTACTTCTTTTTCGTTCCCCGATTCTCTTGGGATATTACTGATTTGGGTAAAGAAATAAAAAACTTTATCTTTTTGCAATGATTCTAAAGTATACTCCATTGATTTCACCTCTATTGTTCTTATTCATTGTATGTTTAGTTATCGTGTCAGAGTTCATGGTTAACGCATCCATACAGTATATGCAGTTCTCGAAAGATCAACTACATACTTTTAACACATTAATTTCTAAAACTGTGAATGGGAGCTGGAATTCGTCCAGTTCTATTAATAAAAGCACTACAATCAAAATTATTTACTTTCATGATAGGTGCATGGCCAAGAAGTCCACCAAACTGTGCTATGTCTCCGACATCTTTACCAATAACAGGTATAATTCGAACTGCGGTAGTCTTGTGGTTTATCATACCAATAGCCATTTCATCTGCAATGATTCCTGAAATTGTTGCTGCGCTTGTTTTCCCTGGAATTGCGATCATATCTAATCCAACAGAGCAAACACAAGTCATAGCTTCAAGCTTCTCTAAGGTCAACGCACCAGCCATAACGGCATTTATCATCCCTTGATCCTCACTTACTGGAATGAAAGCACCACTTAAGCCACCTACATATGAAGATGCCATTACTCCTCCCTTTTTCACTTGATCATTAAGAAGTGCTAATGCAGCTGTTGTACCTGGGGCCCCGACATATTCCAGACCCATTTCACATAAAATATCTGCAATACTGTCACCAATTGCTGGAGTTGGTGCTAGAGATAAATCTATAATTCCAAATGGAACCCCTAATCTTTTAGAGGCTTCCTGTGCAACTAATTGACCTACTCTTGTTATTTTAAATGCTGTTTTCTTAATTGTTTCACATAACACTTCAAAATCAACGTCTCTGCAGCCCTCTAAAGCTTTTTTAACAACACCTGGACCACTTACACCCACATTAATTACAACATCGTATTCGCTAACACCATGAAAGGCTCCAGCCATAAAAGGGTTGTCATCAGGCGCATTACAAAAAACAACGAATTTAGCACAACCTATGGAATCTTTATCTTTTGTAAGTTCAGCAGTCTCTTTAATAATTTGTCCAATTAATCTAACAGCATCCATATTAATTCCTGTTTTTGAAGAAGCTACATTAACTGAGCTACAAACATGATCAGTAATAGAGAGTGCCTCAGGAATTGAACGAATTAAGCGCTCTTCACTTGGTGTCATCCCTTTATTAACTAAGGCTGAAAAACCTCCAATAAAATTTACACCAACTTCTTTAGCTGCTTTGTCTAATGCTTGAGCTACAGATACATAATTATTAGAACGAGTTGCAGCTGCTGCAAGTCCTATGGGGGTTACAGAAATCCTTTTATTGACAATGGGAATTCCATATTCCTTAGAAATATCTTCACCTATTCTCACAAGGTTTTCAGCTTTCTTGGTGATTTTATCGTAAATATTTCTATTGAATTTATCCATACTAGATGAAGCACAATCAAGTAGGTTAATACCCATTGTAATTGTTCTAACATCTAGATTTTCTTTTAATATCATATTATTGGTTTCATTAACTTCAAATAATTTAATCATTTTCAAGCCCTTTCTTTGTGTTTCAAGATTAGATTCTGTGCATTTTAATAAAGATATCTTCAAGTTGAAGAAGTACTACTACTCCAATTTCCTGACCAAGAACATCTAATTCATCAACAATATCTCCAAATTGCATGGTGGCTTTATCTAAATCAACGAGCATCATCATATTGAAATAATCTTGAACGATAGTTTGATTTATATCCAAAATATTAATTCGATGATTGGCTAAATATGTACATACTCTTGCTATTATTCCTACCGTATCTTTTCCAACTACAGTAATGATTCCTTTTTTCATTTATGCTTCCTCCAAAAAATTTTAAATAACAATAAGATCTGAGTTTTGATTACGTTTGGCAACTAAAACAGAAATAGTTGGTGAATAAACTGCCTCACGTTCATAGAGTTCAAGTTTAACTGATTCAAAAGCAATATCAGGATAATTATTTTCTTGACTTAAGTGTCCAAGAATAACATGTGTTAAATCTTTGTGAATTAACTCTGATATGAGCTTACCAGACATTTCATTAGATAAATGACCAAAGTCACTTAATATTCTTTGCTTTAAGAAATAAGGATATTTCCCAACTTCCAGCATTTTAATATCGTGATTGGCTTCTATAAATAAGACATTAGAATGCATAAGCTTTTCTTTTATGTAATCATTATAGCATCCTAAATCAGTTGCGACACTAATTTTCTTATTATTTTTTGTAAAAGTATAACAGACCGGATCAACAGCATCATGAGATGTTTTGAACGGATAAATATCAATATCATTGATTTGAAAGCCAACATCTGGAATAATTTCCACATGTAAAGAAGGATCAATTTTGCCCAAGACACTATTCGTTTGAAGCTCATTCCAAGTAGTTTGGGTAGCAAATATAGGTATTGAAAACCTTCTTGCCATAATACCCAAGCTTTTTATATGATCGGCATGTTCATGTGTAATGAGAATGCCATTCAAATCCTTAGGTGAAATATTGATGAAAGATAAACCTTCTGCAATTTTTTTGCCGCTTATTCCGACATCTATTAAAATATGAGTGTTATCATCTCCAATATAGATACAATTGCCACTACTACTACTTGCTAGGCTACATATGTGCATACTAAAGCCACCTTTGTTTATTTTATTTAGTTGTTTTATTCGTTTAGGTTTATGTCATCAACGGTTATCTTACCGCGACCATGATCTTTAGAATAATACATTGCATTATCTGCTCTATTGAGTAAATCTTCTGCACTGGTGCCAAAGTCAGGATAAGCTGTAACTCCAATGCTAATGTTTATATAAACCAGTCTATCTCTATTATAATATAAAGGTTCTTTTTTTAATTCATTATGCATATTTTTCATGATTTCAACAGAGTCGCGAAGGCCAATGTTTGGAAGAACAATTACAAATTCCTCACCACCATACCTACCAGCAAAACCACCATGTAAAAGAGCATATTTTTGTGCAATTCTTGATACCATTTTGATTGCTTCATCACCAAATAAATGTCCATACGTGTCATTCACATTTTTGAATTTATCAATATCGAACATTGTGACTGACATCGTACCCTTTTCTTTAATCTTATTGAATAAATCAACAAGCATTTTTTGAAAATGTCGCCTGTTATATAATCCTGATAATCCATCCTTAGTTGCCATTTCTTCCATTCTAGTATATAAACTAGCGTTGTTTACTGCAATATTAATTTGGGTTGCAATGCTTTGGAAGAACTGTAGGTTCGTTTCTCCAAAAAAACCAGTTGAGGCATGCTCAGAAATTAACAATCCATAAATACTATTATTTCTAATTAATGGAATGATTATTAGAGAACCTACTGGCCTATCTTGAATAAAAGGATAATCAGAGGTATTAACATAGCTATCAATATGTGAATTTTTTTCGGAAAAGTATTTTGCAAGGTTTCCTTCGGATAGAGCATTTTTCAACTGCTGTTCTATGTCTACATTATAATTTGTTTTGGTTTTAAAATAATATTTATCCTGCTCTACATTATGAATGATTAAAGAACAGGTATCTACACCAATAGCTCCAATAATGGAATCTGTTACCAAATCCATCAATTGATCTAATTCTAGTGTAGAACCAATATACCTTAATAATTCATTTTGAATATACATTTCAGATGTAATTCTATTTAAAGTTTTGTTTGTTTGTTCCATATCCATTTTTTGTTTTTCCATTTGTTGATATGCAATTTTAACTTCATTTTGCGTTGATAATAGTTCTTGATTAGAATGTTGACTTGATTCCCATAGTTTAATTCCATCCGCTATTTTTTCGCGCATTTCATCACCATTCAAGTCAATTATTTTATATATTCCAAATAAAAGAGCTGAAAATTGAATTAGAAAAAGAAGTTGAATCCAGTTGAGATCCTTAGCAAACCACAATACAAAAGAACAAATTATCATCGGCACAAAGGTAAAGAAAAACATCCTATTTCGTTTTGTTATATCCTCTTGGAATAACGTTAAAATCAATTCGATGCAAATCATAATATAACAAAGTGATGCTGTAACTAAAATAAAGATGTTTTCATTATAAAATAAAATCCCTAATGAGAACAAATTAATATATTTTAAGGTGATAAATATATTTATACGATCGAAATATTTAAAATGGTATAAAACGATTGTTAGAAGAAACACAAAGAAAATCATGCTAATTCCCAAAATAAGCAATTGATCCTCTTTCATTTCATTGAAAAACAGAACCATATATGCAAATAGGATACACAAAGTACCTGAATAGATTCCTATATACTTTTTTTCATATTGAAGTATCCTTCCCATTGGTAAACTCTCCTGATATTCATATTTAAATATTACTCCAGTATATTTTTAAAACATCACCATCTTTTATTGGTGACATATAAGTAACCTTTTCATCATTGATCTCACAAATAACAACGCCTTGAGGTTGACTTAAATCAAAGGGGAAATGATCAAATACATCTACAAAAATATACTCTCTCTTTGTACTGAGACTGATAACATGTCCATTCACAATAACATGAATGGTTTGAATAAGTTTGTCAAAATCTTTTGTTACTACCTGCTCATCTACTGTTGTAGTTGGCTGATCAAAAAGTATGATATCATTGTCATTCACTTTGGCTTCAACATCTTGCTTTTCATTATTTAGTATGATATCTTGACCCGTATATCTGATTTCAAAATGATTGAATATTTCTTTAATTGTAGGATGAATCGTTTCAATTCGATCATTATTATGTAGATCGTAGTTTATTGTTGCTAGCTTATCATTAAGCATAAGTTTCGGCTTATATTTATAACTAGTACCATTTATTTGAATATGTATTGGATCATTTTTTTCGGACAATTGATGCGTTGAAATTTCGGCATCCTTTCCTTTTTTTGCGGAAATAATTACAATATAATCATTCATTTCTACCCTATCATTTAGACTTGCAGGTTGATGATTAATCAATATTTTTGAGGGTTCCCCTACCTCACCTTTAACACGTTTTTCAATTCCATTAAATATAAAGGTAAGATCATTTCCCCTTCTAGCAATAAGATGCTTTGGGTTGAATCCTTTAAATGCAGCAATGTCCATAATAGTTAAGTTATTCGTATTAAAAACCTTGATTGGTTCATCGTTCAAATACACTTGCATAAATTCTCGTTTGTTGCTATCTAGTCCACTAAAGCAAATTCCTATTGGTGTGACAAGGTCAGGGCTTTTCTTACGACCCGATTCAAAATTGATATTGTTTAATACTGTTTTTCCTCTAAGTGCCACTCTATCATTAGATAACTCTAATTGTTTCGCTAGCATATCTGTAAATTTACTTAACTGCCCCCCACCACCAACAAGGAAAACTGCATTTGTGGAATATCCATTGTTAAGTTCTTTGATTTTATTGCCAATTTTCTCCGCTAAGTTTTCAGCAGTAGCTTTGATTTTAACATTAACCTCTTCAGGGCTTATTGAATGTTGAAGACCCATAATATCCTTATAAGTAATTTTTTTAGTCTTACTTGAGGCTTTTATTTTAATTTCTTCTGCAGTGTTAAAGTCTACTAAATATTCATGAATGATTGTTTCAGTCACTTCATCTCCTGCAAGCGGAATCATTCCATATGCTATAATACTTCCATCCTTTGTAATAGCTATATCAGAGGTTCCAGCACCAATATCAACTAATGCAATATTCAATAAACGATATTCTTTAGGAATTGCGATGTTGATTGCAGCAATTGGTTCTAGTGTTAAACTATAAACTTCTAAATCAGCGTGATGTACAACCTCATGTAAGCTCTCTACAACTTCTTTAGGCAAAAAGGTTGCAAGTACATCCGCTCCAATCGTTTTACCCTTATGTCCTTGCAGTTTGCTAATTTCATAATTATTCAAGTAATACTTTGATACTGTATAACCAACACAATGATAACCGAGTTCATGACCATTTAGGGCAACGTTTACCTCTTGATGTGCTTTTTCAATACCTAATAATTCAAGTGCAAATATACGATCATCATTGATGTTCGTATTAAGATCTATCGTCTGTTCTACATGGACTGTAGTCGTTTTTAAAACACGACCAGCTGCAGCAATACAGACCTTTTTAAGAGTAAAGCCCAGTTTGTTTTCTAACTCAAGCTTTACCTTTTTAATGGATTCTGTGACTTTTTCAATATCATATATTTGCCCATCAATCATAGCACGTGTGTCGTGCTCAAGAAAGGAATCAGCGATTACGTTGAAGCCACCAGCAGTTGGATAGCCAACAATACCAATAATGCTTCTTGTACCGATATCTAATCCGAATATATAGTTTTCTTGAATAAATTGTTTGCCTTGTGACATCATAAATCTCCATGAAGCTTATTATAAAGTGTCAATAGTCCTAGGATTTGATGCTAACCTATGTTTAACATCATATCACAAATACAGACAATTGAGTAGTTTTTTCGACCAATAGAGTTATCAAAATTATTTTTGTCTATTGATATATAGGTTCTCAATACCACGAAAAGCATGATCGGTAATTGGCTTTAATTCACCATTCACATCCTTGTTTGTTAATATGATTGAATTCATGAAATACAAGGAAAAATAAGGTAGCTCCTGTACATATAAATTACTAAACTTTTGAAAGTTGGAATATAACATCGCATCATCAGATGAATTGAAAACATCACTTAAAGCTTGATCCATTAATGGATTGTTGTACCGAATAAAATTAGAACCACCTGCGATTTGAGTTGAGTGAAACATATCTGTATAATCTGGAACAACTGAAAGTTTCCATCCAGTAAGTACAAGATCAAAGTCACCTGCTAAAAGTTTGGCGTTGAAGGTAACTTTATCTACAGCTACAATTTCTACTTTCAATCCAATTTCTTTCAAGTATTCCTCTAACATTGTTGCCACTTTATTTCTGGATACATTTTCCTTGTTAACGAGTAGTCTTAAGCTTGGTATATCATAGTATCCATCTTTATCAGAGTCTTTAAGATCTATTCCGTTTAATAATTTTTTAGAATTGTCGACATCATATTTATAAGTGATCTGATTATCTGTTGGGCTTAACCAACTATCAGGATGAATCGGACTGTCAGTAATAGCCACCTGAGATAAAAATTGTTTCTCCGCAACCTCCTCCCTATTGATACTGTTAGCAATTGCTTGCCTAACTACAGCGTTGCTTAACCACTGATTCGTAAAATTAAATCCTAAAAATTCAAAATAATTTGTTGTATAAGAAAGAGTTTTTTGATTGCTTGCGTCAGAATGCTCAAACCAATCAAATTTCGAAGGGAAAAGCATATCTACAAGTTTTTGTTCAAACGCATTCGCTTCAACCTCAGCATCTCGAGTAATGATTGCTTCAATACTTTCAATATAAACATCATCCTTATGTTGTTCTGCTGCTTTCAGTTTTACGCTCTGCATTGATGTGAATTCTGTTATAACATAAAGGCCACTACCAATTGGTTTGAAAGGATCATATCCACCACTAGTGCTGTCTTTCATTGACACGATTGGAAAGTTTAAATAGTAGGTTGAGAACGCATAAGGCTGTTTAAAATAAATTTTAAGCGTTTGGTTATCTATAACAGCTGTACGTTGTATGTTATCCACGCAGCTTTTATAGACTACTGTTTCTGGAGCATTTTTTAGCACTTCAATAGAATACTCAACATCATAAGCAGTTAATGGTTCAGAATTACTAAAGGTACGATTTTTCTTTAGAGTCAATGAAATAGATGAATTGTCAGGAGCAATAGCATATGACTCAACAAGATGTGGAATAGGCTTATACTCTGCATCAATTATAAACAAAGGTTCAAAAACTACCTTTAATAATTGATCCACACTTTGCTCTTCATTTAACAAGGGATTTAAAGTAATTGGGTTTCTTATTGAAACCCTTAGTGTTTCACCAAAAGTAGGTACGATAGGTGTTTCTTTCGTATCAACAGGTGGATTTTCATCTGGATCCAGTGTTTTTGGATCATTTCCATTATTGCACGAGGTTATAAAAATCGCACATATTAATATTAGAAGGATTGCGCCTAAATGACTAATTTTTTTCATGTTTTGCCTCCAAAGCTTTCATTATTTCTATTTTTACTTGTTGAAAAGTAGCTTCAATTTCTAATGAATTATCGATTATAACATCTGCATAGCTTTGTAACTCTTCTTCACTTTGTTGATTTGAAATAATGTTTTCGATTTTTTCCCTAGAAAGATTTCTACTATTCATAAGTCTTTGCATTCTTACTTCTTTTGAACAGGTTATTAACCAAATGACATCAACTAGTTTGGTCCACATGGCTTCAACCATGATGGCAGCCTCAAGTATGATGAAATCATATTGATTGATATTATTATTAATTTCTAAAATTTGCTTAACAATTTCATCATAAATTAGAGGATGTGTTATATTATTTAATTTGTTTAATAAGATAGTATCCTTAAATACAATATCCCCAAGTATTTTCCTATTAATATTTCCATTTTCGTCTAATATTGATTTACCAAATAATTCAATTATTTGATGATATGCCTTAGTATCTTTAGCCATGACTTCATGCCCCACTTGATCGGCACGAATGACATAAGCGTTATAATTACTTCCTAGAAATGCAGCAATCTGTGACTTCCCAGTACCAACACCACCAATTATTCCAATAACCATTCTAACGCCACCTCTATTTTGCTTCATACCAATTATTACCTATATGTGCATCAACCGTCAAAGGAACTTTTAAGATTACCGCCTTTTCCATTTCGGAAATCAATATTTCTTTTACTTGTTCGGCTTCATCTACAGGGCTTTCAATAAGCAATTCATCATGTACTTGTAAAATAAGTCTTGATTTAAGCCCTTTTTTCATAAGACTATTATATACATTAATCATAGCAATTTTTATAATATCCGCAGCACTTCCTTGAATTGGTGTATTCATTGCAATTCTTTCTCCGAAGGAACGTTGCATAAAGTTGCTCGATGAAAGTTCAGGAATTGTTCTCAGTCTATTAAACATCGTTTTTACATATCCTGTTTTTTTAGCATCTTCAACTGTTTGATCTAAGAACGATTTTACACTAGGATACTTGGCAAAATATTGTTCAATATAATCAGCGGCTTCCTTTCTAGATATATTTAAATCTTCGCTAAGTCCAAAAGCACTTATACCGTAAACAATGCCAAAATTAACAGCTTTTGCGTTTCTTCGTTGTAAATCTGTAACCTCTTCAAAAGGCACATAAAAAACCTGTGAAGCCGTCATAGTATGAATATCTAAATTGCGATTAAAGGCTTCAATAAACGATTCATCCTTTGATAAATGGGCCAGTAATCTTAATTCTATTTGAGAATAATCTGCATCAATAAATACACAACCCTCTTCTGGTATGAAAACCTTTCTAATAGCCCTACCAATTTCTAATTTAATAGGGATGTTTTGAAGATTAGGCTCTGTACTACTAATTCTACCTGTAGAAGTAACCTTTTGATTAAAAGTGGAATGAATTCTTCCATCCTCTTTGATATATTCAAATAGTCCATCTGCATAGGTTGATTTCAGTTTTGTCAATTGCCTATATGCCAATACCTCTCTAATAATCGGATGTTTATTTTGAAGTTTTTCTAGTACGTCTGCAGCAGTTGAATAGCTCGTTTTTGTTTTTTTATTTGAAGGCAATTGAAGTTTTTCAAATAATATAACACCTAATTGCTTCGGGGAATTAATATTAAAGCTTTCTCCTGCCATTTCATAAATATTTTTTTCCAACTCAACAATTTGACTATATAAATTATTGCCATATTCTTTTAAACCCTTAGAATCTACCTTAACGCCAATTGTTTCCATACTTTTCAGTACATATAGAAGTGGCAATTCAATATTAAAGTATAAATCTAGCATATTTTCTTCTTTAAGCTTATCAAAGAGCTTGATATAGCTGTTGAACAATATATTCGTACTTTGAACCGAATAATCGATTAGCGCTTCCCTAGGAAGCTCAGATAGAGGTATTTTAGACTTCCCTTTTCCAACAAGCTCATCTAAGGAAACCATAACAACATCTAATATATCCTTAGCGATATCATCTATATGATATGTTTCTTTCACTGGATTCATTAAATAAGATACCAAAGCCAAATCATAAATTGAACGATTAGAAGTTGCTAATTGTATTTCTAATAAATGTAGCTGTTCATTTAAGCTATGGGTAATTTTAATGATATTTTCATCTAATAAAATGTGAATCAATGCTTCACAGATGAATTCTTTTTTTATGATTGTTGAATCACAGTAATAGTGATGATCTCCATCGGAAGTAAAAGATAAATACAACCTATCACAATCATATACTAAGTAGTATGCAAGTTTTTTTGATAAATATAACTGTTCCTTTAATTTATCAAAATGATTGATTTCAGAAATGCTATAATTTATCACTTGTTTTTTAGGTGCGTCAAACTGAAACCTGTCAAGGAAAGACTTAAATTCTAATCTCTTAAAGGTATTGTAAACAGCTTCACTGTATAGGTTATTCAGCTTACATTCATCAAATACAATATTGGTAGCACAATCCGTACATATTGTTGCTAGTTCTTTACTTAACAAAGCAATGTCGATGTGTTCTGATAACTTTGATGCAATTTTAGATGGTAAACTTTCTAGGTTTTTATAAGCATTTTCAATGCAATGATAATCTTCTATGATCTTGATAGCAGTTTTTTCTCCAATACCAGGAATACCTGGAATATTATCAGAGCTATCTCCCATAAGTCCTTTAATATCTATAAACTCTTTTGGAGTAACATGATAAAGTTCTTTAACATCATTTGCATAATAGTGTTCAGTAGTAGTAGATCCATTTTTGGTTTTGGGAATACTAATCTTAATAGATTCTGTGGCAAGCTGTAACATATCCCTATCTCCGGATAATATCGTTACAGGCCTTCCTTCTCTTTCGCTTTGGAAAGCTAATGTACCAATGATGTCATCTGCTTCATAACCTTCAATTTCACTTATTGTTATGTTCATTTCTCCTAAGACCTGCTTGATGAGAGGCATTTGTTCTCTTAATTCATCAGGCATGCTTTTTCTATTTCCTTTATAGGCCTTATATTTCACATGTCTAAAGGTTGGTGCTTTTAAATCAAAAGCAACAACAACATGTGTCGCTACTTCTTCATCGATTGTTTTAAATAAAATATTCAAAAAGCCATAAACTGCATTTGTATGGAGTCCTTCTGCATTCGTAAGCTCTCTTATTCCATAAAATGCTCTATTCATAATACTATTACCATCTATTAACAAAACTTTTTCATTCATTTCTTGATTCCCCATGCTCTCTTTTCTTTATCTTTCGATTTAATTCTATCTTTTTTATTATAGCAATAAACAAAGAGTTTCTGCAACAATAATTGCAGAAACTCTTAATAAATATACCTAATTTCGACCTTTTACACTCAACTTAATACCAATAGGAATAATAATCATAAGAAGTAATGCTAAACCAAACCATTTTAATGCTTTAGGGAAAGTATCCGATTGATCATTGTCTTCATTAGATATTGTATCCTTTCCTGTTTCATTTAATAATTCCATTTCCTGGCTGTCACTCTGATCTACTGCTTTCTTATTATCAGGAGCCATTTTACTAGCAATTGGTGGACTTGCAATGCCATAGTTATTATCAATAATTTCATCTGCAGTTGGTTCTGCACTTAAAATCAAAGCATTTTGTTCAGTCTTTGTATCCGTTACGCTACTATCGCTTGTACCGCCATCTATAGTTTTGGAATCTGTTTCTGTACTTTCATTCATCACATTTGATTCTATTAAAACACCATCTTCTTTGAATTCTTCGGTTGTATTGGGACTACTCGTAAAATCCTCTCTTTGAGCTTCTCTAGGAGCAGCTTCATTTTCATTCGTGTCATATAATATACTGTTCGTAGTTTCATTCTCAGCAATATCCTCTGCAACACTCTTTTCTTTTATTGCTTCATCTTGTTTCGTCATATTCTCAAGCATATTCGTACTCATAATTCCAAAAACTACGAAAAACAAAAGTGCAGCAGCAACGATGGAGCTTCCATATACTCTTTTGTAAAAAGGTTTTTTTCTTGAATCGTCTGCTTGATTATGAATTCTAATCATTAAATCACTATGAAAACTTTCTGGAAGATCAACTTCTTCTATCTGATGTGTCATATGAACAATAGATTCTATCACTTTGTATTCTTCCAAACATGCCGGGCAACTATCTAAATGTTCTCTTAACATGTTTTCTTCCTGCGTAGTACATTGATCATCTATATATGCTGAAAGCAAATTTTGAACTTCTATACAATTCATCACACTGCCTCCTTTCATTTTTATTTTGTTTGGCTTATACTTTAATTCTTTGACGAAAAAACTATGTCTTATGTTCCCTCTGTTCTAATATAATATCCTTCAGCGCTATCCGAGCTCTTGAAAGTCTTGACTTAACCGTTCCAATCGAGCAATGAAGTATCTCCGATATCTCATCATAGCTATATCCCCTAATATCTCTAAGGATTATAATAATCTTATGATCTTCTTTAAGAACATCTATTGCCTTCCTAACCTGAGTTACTTCTTCAAGTTGAAGAACCTGCTGTTCTGGTGTCAAAGAAGGATCTCTAAGTTGTCTATCAATCGTATTTGTTTCGCTCTCTATAGGGTCATCTAAAGAATACGCCTGTTTGTTTTGCCTTTTCTTTTTCCTATACTCATCTATGCATGTGTTCGTTGCAATTCTATGTAACCAAGTGCTAAAGGAAGAATCAAATTTGAAGGTATGAATATTATTATACAACTTAATAAATACTTCTTGCGCTGAGTCATAAGCATCATGCTCATTACCAAACATATGAAAGGCTATATTATAAATCTTTTTTTCATACATTAAAACGATCTTCTCAAAAGCGTCCCTATCGCCACTGATAGCTTTCTTAATCAACGCATTTTCAATATCATTCATCAAATCATCCTCCCTTCAAAAAATTTGTCTTAAAAATATTGCATTTCTTTATTTTATGTGATAATATATACAACGTCAAGTACATTCTAGAAACTCAACTTGCCCGTGTGTCGGAATTGGCAGACGAACTTGACTCAAAATCAAGCGCCCTCAAGGCGTGCCCGTTCGAGTCGGGCCACGGGCATTTAAGACAAAGCGAAAAAGCAATAAAATATTTACAAAAAGTATACATCCCTTCTCTAAAAATATTCACTTAAAATTAAGTAATATAAAATGAGAATGAATGTATTTTTTTGTATTTTATTGCTAATCTGTAGTTTTTCTCTTAAATCTTAAAATTTCTCAGCAAATCAATTATAAATATTTTTTATTTCCCCACATATTATCTTTCTTCAATTCAACATAGTCGTTATAAGCAATTTCTAATATTTGCTTTTCATTTTGAAATTTCAACATATGATAAGCTTCGTGATATTTGTAATATCCTGCATCCACAAAATATTCTTCCTTTTGAGGTTTAGAATAATAAGTATTAGACTTCATAAGATACCAATGTACATCTTTAATAATCGTTTCATTAGAAACAATAAATGAATATTGACTTTTGCCTATATACTTAATTATACTAGCAGAAACACCAGCTTCTTCACTTACTTCTCTATATGCGGTATCTTTATAATCCTCTGCTTTTTCTACTGTTCCTTTAGGTAGGACCCAACCTTCATATTTTTGTTTGTAATTTTTGTATAATAGTAAAATCTTCCCTTTATGAATTACCACCCCGCCGCAACTAACCGCTCTTATCATAGTATGCCTCCTAAACCAATTTGGGTGTTAATTTTTCTACCCTGCTTGTACACTTATAAAAAGTATACAATTATTAAAAGCATTTATCAACAAAATAATCAAATTTGAATTTATATTCCTGATGCTTATTGCAAATAAATGTCAAATAGCTTTTTAGCCATAGGAACAGCTAAATCACTACTACCACCTGAATTTTCAACAAGAATTGCAATAACAATCTGGGGATTTTCAGCTGGAGCAAAGCCAACAAACCACCCATGTGCATCCCCAGACGGATTTTCTGCCGAACCGGTTTTTCCTGCAATTTGATAATCATCAGAAGCACATTGTTTTGCAGTTCCACTCTTGACGACCTCTATCATATTATCGGTAATGATTCTAGTGAGTGATGCATCTAATAAAGTACCATGAACATTTGGCAGATAATTTTCCTCTACTTTACCCTTATTGTTTTCAATGTGGTCAATTAAATAGGGCTTCATAAGAATTCCACCATTTGCAATAGTCGAAACAATAAGTGCATTGTGCAATGGTGTGATTAATGTTTCTCCCTGGCCTATTACAGTTTCTGCCTTTTGAGCAGAATTATTCTTACTAGTAAGTTTAAAGCTGCTTTGTTCAAAAGGTAGTGGATACGGTAATGGTTTATTGAATAACAGCTGTTCTGTAAGCTTATTGAGCTCATCAATATCTAAGCCTTCACCTATAGTTGCAAAGGCCGTGTTACAAGAGACTGCAAAAGCTTCTATTAAAGACTCCTCACCATGTGCAATTCCATTATAGCAATGAATTACTTTTCCATCAAAATCATCTTTTCCTTCACAATTATATTTGAAATTATTTGAGGGGTTTTCTTTAAGGAATTCAATAGCTGTTAACACTTTAAAAGTGGATCCTGGTGGATACAATCCTTGAGTTGCACGATTAAGTAACGGTGAATTAGCTTCATCTTGTAATAAGTAATCCCAATTTAATACTAGCTCATTGGGATCGTAATCTGGTTTTGAGACCAAACATAAAATCTTTCCAGTGGAAGGCTCAATGGCTACTACCGCGCCCTTGTTATTCCCAAGCAATTCATAAGCTTTTAATTGCAAATCTTTATCTAAGGTCGCAACTATATTGTTACCGAAACTTTTTTTGTCTGTTAATTCGAATATAATCTGATCGTAAATTGACATATTAGACTGTAATAAATCTAGATCAGCCAAAGCCTCAATACCCGTTTTACCTTGATGACTATAGCCTACTATATGAGCAAAAGCATTTTTATAAGGGTAAACTCTATGTTCTTCACCATTATAGTCAACCGTTTCAGCAAGTACGTCACCGTTTCGATCAAAAATTTTTCCCCTAATGATATTCTGCTCTAAAATTGCAAGTCTAGGATTATAAGTATTAATGACAAGATTATCACTAGAAAAAACAACAAAATATGCTAGATTAAAAATAAGCATAGCAAATATCACTAAATAAACATATTTTATTTTGCTAAGTGCTTTCGTATTATTTTGAGAATTATCATTTTGTTGTTGTTTTACGTTTTCTATTTGCTTCTCTTGTATTAATTTCTTTATCTTCTTCATCTTCTTCATCCTCATCTCTAATATTTCCATTTAAATATACTCCTTGTAAAATGCCTAGCATAATACAGGAAGCTATCAAGGATGTTCCACCATAGCTTATAAAAGGAAGTGTAACTCCAGTGCTTGGGATAAATTTGGTGACTCCACCTATGATTAAAATTTGCTGAAAAGCTAAAATAATACTAATTCCTGCAGAAACTAAAAACGAAAAATGATCCTTTACTTCAATGGACATACGGATCGCAGTTAAGAAAAAAATCATAATTGTAGCGATTAAAAGTATTGAAAATAGATTTCCGAATTCTTCACTGATTGCAGAAAAAATAAAATCTGTCATAACAACGGGTATTTTATTTGGTAAGCCCTTTGTGAGCCCTGCGCCCAACCATCCACCTGCTCCAATCGCAAATAAAGATTGTGTTATTTGATATCCTTTATTATCAATATCTATCCAAGGATTTGCCCAAGCTTCAACTCTTACTCTAACATGAGCAAAAAATTTATAACCTATAAACGCAGCAACTGATCCAGCTGCTAAGCCCCCTAAGAAAAATACCGGTTGATTTGTTTCGATATAAACAAGTGTTATGTATAGTATTGAAAAGATTAGCGCTGTTCCTAAGTCTTTTTGGAATACTAAAAAAAGCACTAGCCCTGCAGTAAAAAAAGCAGAAATTAGCAACTTATTACGATTAAAGTTTTTTCTGAAAAAAGATGCAATAAATAAGACATAAAATATTTTCACGAATTCTGAAGGTTGAAAACTAAAGGTTCCAATTGTCATCCAATTTTTAGAACCATTGATTGTATCATTCACCAGCAATAACAATCCAATACTTAAGACCAAGTAAACCCATTCAAGCTTAGCTAAAAAAGTCATTTTATGAAATATTTTAGGTATTATTAACGCAACCACGTAACCTAGTAAAGCCATTCTAAATTGTCTCACACCATATCCAAAATCTAATCGCGTCAATATAATAAAGCTAATTTGTATGAAATACAAAGAAATATTCCAAAGTAACAAATTGGTACCATAATGAAGCTTTGAAATAATTCCCCATATAACCATAAAAAACAGTACTTGCTCAATATATAAAATAGTTAAATCTAACGTATTTTCCTTCGTTAAAACAATAATGATAAAGCCAACTAAATGTGATAATAAAATTGTCACTCTTTGAGCATTAAAATAAAAGTCTTTGTTATTATCATCATTACTGTACAAAGCCTTATTCAATTTAATGGAACTATAAAAAAAATAAAAACCGCATAAAAGAAAAAAATATCTCGTTATATCAATAAAGATAGCTACCATACTACACCTACTTTACGCCTCGAGTTAAGTGCCCACGAGTATAATTTTTTAAAGCATTGATTTTATCATAATCTTCAGTACTCATATTTTGGTTATTTAAGATTCCTATAGAATAATTCATTATTTCTCTTATATCCGATGGACTTTCATCTAAAAATTCAAGACGAAGATGTCCTATACCAATCGCCTTTAAGTCTTTATATTTATCTATTAACACTACTGGAAGTGAATTATATATCGTATTAAGACACATTTTACAATCCTTAAACACTTTAAAGATTATGTTTTTTCTATCCTTTAATTCATAAACGATATCTTCATTATTACAAGGCTTATTCATCGTTTTATTTAAGCATTGTGCAGTTACCATTAATGGTATGTAACCATAAATAACGATTTCTAATTCATTGTTACCTAGTAAAGATATTTCTTTCAGATTTAGCTCAGGGGAAATACAAAATCGTTTAATGGAGTGTTGATTCCAAAACTCAAAGGCAGCGTTGTTAAAAATATTTGCACTATAATCAAGTAATATTTCTCCGATGCCTTTCACCAACTCATAGGAATCAAGTGTTCTAATCATCATGCCTTGTATTGGTAATTTCTTAATTAAGTTCAGGGAATCCTTTATTTGCTTTGAATTTTCTTTTCGAATAATTTTAGGTAAAGCGATGTAAACTTTGATTGCCAATTCGTTACATTCTTCACTTATTTTTTTTATTTCATTTATTGAAAATTGACTTAGTTCTAAGTATAGATTGCTGACTGCATAACCTTTCACTATTTGATATTGTGCCATACTCCTAATTAAAACATTTATATTTACAGTATTTATAGGATTAACATTTTTTTTAGTGTTATACTTTGCTATCGTTGCTACACGTTTTGTAGATTGTAATATTTCGTTAATTAATATCTCGATGGCTTCTCTCCTTAATGCATTTAGCTCTTTAATGGAAAGGAAGATATTTTCATCAATCGTCAAATTAAGCTCGTTCATATAAATAGGATCGTTACCTGTTTTATTAAGTTGTGCAGCAATTTTATCTGCGCTCATTACGCTAGTGATTGCTTGTTCTACAATAACTCCCCATACTTTTGCAATGTGTTGTTTATAACTCATTGTCAATTGACACGGCTCCCCCACCTTCGCAGTAAACATCACTTTTACAGGTATCTTCTTATCTTTTTCTAATAATTCCTCTTGAATTCTCTTAGCAAGATGAACATCTGTTAGCTTATAAACAGGTGCACCTTGCCTAATGCCTTGCACATCAACATTTAAAGTATAAGGAGATGTCAAAATATTTTCCTTAGCAATAAAACTATAATTATCTGCATTTGATGTGGTAATTTCCAAACAATCACCTTGATTTACCTTATCCTCTAAGGATAAAGTGAAACTTTTATTATTCATAATTTTATCCACTTTACCAATTTTAATTCCTTGATGATTCGGTCTCGTGATACTGATCATGTCAATTCCATTTTTATTGAGAAAATAACCGCTTGAAAATCCACCTCTATTAAAAATTTGATGTACATCTAAAATATCTTGTTGATCAACATGATACTTTTCAGGATTAGATAAGAATGAATCTATATATTTTCGATAAATAGACGTTATTAAGGCAACATAATTAGCATTTTTCATTCTGCCTTCAATTTTAAAGGATCCAATTCCACTTTTAATTAATTGAGGAATAATTTCGAGTGTTTGAATATCTTTAGGGCTTAATAAAAACTTATTATTGGGAGTGTTTTGCAATTTACCACCATTATATAACTCATAAGGAAGCCTACATGGCTGAGCACAAGTTCCTCTATTACCACTTCTTCCTCCAATAAGGCTACTAAAGAGGCATTGACCCGAGTAACTATAGCACAATGCACCGTGAATAAAACATTCAATTTCAATCTTTGAATTATTTATAATATAATTAATTTCTTGCAATGAAAGTTCTCGGCTAAGTACAACTCGTTCAAATCCGAGATTTTCTAAGAAAATAGCACCCTCTAAGCTATGAATGGTCATTTGAGTACTACCATGAAGCGCTAATCGTGGAAAATACCGATGAACTGTTTGATATACACCAATATCTTGAATAATGAGTGCATCAATACCTTCTTGGTATAAAAAGTTTACTTGTTCTAAAAAGGTTTGCATTTCATTTTCTTTGATTAAGGTGTTTGCTGTATAGTATACCTTCACACCATGCAAGTGAGCAAAATCTATAGCTTTCGGTAGAGTATCATTTGTAAAATTTTCCGCATTGGCTCTAGCACCAAATTTTTCTCCGCCTAAATATACAGCATCACATCCCGCATGTATAGCCGCTGTTAATGCTTGATAAGAACCTGCAGGTGACAATAATTCAGGCTTGTTATAATTCATTCTACATAATCTCCTTGTATAAATAAAACCTCATTTAATATCTTTCACGATAAACACAAAGCTATTCATAAACTGAGTTTATGAATAGCCCTAATTGATAAAGTGTTCATTAATCTGCTTTTTCATGATCAAATATTTCAATATACTCATCTAATTCTGCTTTATAACTATCTATTTCAGTTTTTAATGCCTCAATTCTTTGGTTGAATTTTGATTTTTCACCATCAAGCTCTTCTAATTTAACTTGAAGACTAATAACATCTTGCTCTAAGTTGGTTATCGTATCATCTTTTGCTTTTATTATTTTTTCTAATTCTTCGATCTTAACTTTTGCTTTAAAAAAATCATCTGCAATATTAATATCTAATAAAATCGACATTAGTCGAGTGTTTAATTTCTTTGCATTGTCAGATTTTCGTATTTCTTCAAGCTTATTGTTGATATACAGTGCTACTCTTTGAATATACTCTTCGCTCTCTGTTCCTGCTAAAGTATAAACATTACCTCCAATAAGAACTGTCGTGTCATTTTTATGTGACATTCTGCCAAGCCCCCTTTGATTCCATATAATAAACATTATAACATATTACTTTGTCCTTTGAAAACACTTTTTGACCTACTATAAAATCATTACAGCATTTACCGCCTTATCTGGCATAAAATTCGTATTCCAATAAAGAATACACGAGGAGGATGTGCTTTTTACATTTGATATATCAGTAGTATGTTCATATTTAATTGCATGTTCTCTTTTTAGCTCTATCAAACTCATCTTAGCAAGTTTAGATATTTCATCTTCTTCGCCATATATGTAAAAAATATTGATTCCTTTTTGTAATTGATTCTCAATTACTCTTATTATGCCATTTCTTGTTTTACTAATAATATGATAGCTATCAACAATTAATTGATACTGACGTTTCGCTTTTTCGTGCTGGCCTAAAGTTGTTAGGAAATATTTTGTCTTCTTTGACTGGCTTTGTTCAATGATGATATATCCTAATTGGATCATATTAGAAATCAAACCATTGATGGTCCCTAAGGATAGATCCATGGCTTTTGCTAATTGTCTTTGACTTATTTGCTCATTTTCATTAATGTTCGTCAGTAACTGAAGCTCTTTATTCATAGCACCCACCTTTATCTATATAACCTCTTATCATGTTCGCAAAATGAACATACTTAAAATTTACATAATTCTTAAGAAAAAGTCAATACCTTTTAAACAGAATTTATATCTAATTGTCCTTCGTGGCTTTCAAAATAGGTTATTCCTAAATGCTTATAGCAATATGGAGTAACAATACGCCCTCTTGGTGTTCTATTGATAAGTCCTAATTGTAATAAATAAGGTTCATAAACATCTTCAACTGTATCTACCTCTTCGCAAATTGTTGCGGCTAAGGTGTCTAAGCCAACAGGACCTCCATTGTATTTTTCAATCATGGTTAAAAGCATTTTTCTATCATTTTTATCAAGTCCTAAAGTATCAACCTCTAATAAATTTAGTGCACTATTTGCAACATCTTTGGTAATAATACCATCAAACTTTACCTGCGCAAAATCCCTTACTCTTTTTAGTAATCGATTTGCAAGCCTTGGTGTGCCTCTTGATCGTCTAGATATTTCATTGGCTCCGTCTACATCTATTTTAACACCAAGTACCTCTGAAGAACGGATTATGATTTCTTTTAGCTCCTCAGGAGTGTAAAATTCCAATCTATGAATTACTCCAAATCTGTCTCTTAAGGGTGCTGACAAAAGACCAATTCTGGTAGTAGCACCTACTAATGTAAATTTAGGTAGGTCTAATCGTATGGATTTAGCAGAGGGGCCTTTTCCAATCAGTATATCTATAGAATAATCCTCCATTGCAGGATACATAACCTCCTCAACTTGACGGTTTAGTCTATGTATTTCATCAATGAAAAGAAGATCTCCTTCTTGTAAATTGTTTAGGATTGCTGCCATTTCCCCAGGCTTTTCTATAGCTGGTCCTGATGTAACCTTTACATTCACGCCCATCTCATTGGCCACAATATTAGCTAAAGTAGTTTTTCCAAGCCCTGGCGGTCCATATAAAAGCACATGATCTAGAGATTCTTTACGCATTTTGGCAGCATCTATAAATACCTTGATATTGTCTTTGGCCTTAGTTTGTCCAATATAATCCTTCAGAAGCTTTGGTCTTAAAGACGTCTCTATACATATATCCTCAGGTATAAACTCTGTAGTGATGGTTCTCTTATTCATATATAATGTCTCCTTCGCCAATTCTTATAAACGAGCCAATTGCTTTAAAGCATGTTTTAAAATGTCTTCAACCTGATCAGCTCCACTAAGTCCTTTCGTAGCCTTCACTGCTTCAGTATTTGAATACCCTAAAGAGATGAGCGCAGCAATCGCCTCATGTAAACTATCATTGCTATCAAAGCTCGATGAATATGCTTGTGCTTCTTTACTAATTGTATCTCCATAATCTTTTAGCTTAAGCTTATCTTTTAGATCAATAATTAGTCTTTGAGCAGTCTTCTTACCAATACCTGGCGCCTTAGAAATTGCAATATCATCACCGGTTACTACAGCAAAACGCAATGCATCAGGTGTAAGTGCTGATAGAATTGCAAGTGCACCTTTTGGTCCTATACCATTCACTGTTAAGAGTAACTTAAATACATTAAGGTCATCATTGGTTAAAAACCCATATAGAAGCATAGCATCTTCTCTTACGTATAAATAAGTATAAACCTTAACCTCATCACCTATAGGGGGTAATTGAGAGATTATGGATAGTGGTATCTTTACTTCGTAGCCCATATTATTGAAATCGATGACGATTCTATCTTCACCCACCGTGTCTAACGTTCCTTTTATGTAAGCAATCATATTCGTTTGCTCCTTTGTTATTGACTATGAATGCATTCATTTTAGTCAAATTGTATTTATCTGTTTTCTCATTAAGAACATTTGTTCTGCAATACAATAATTATACTGAAAAAAGTCAATATATACAAGTAAAGATTTTTATCAATAATATATATTTTTATCTGTAATAATCAAATCCATGGGTACATCATAAGAATGTGTTGGAATTTCATCAACTATTTGACTTTCATACGCCAATGCAATTGATTTATGATATTGATTATTTTGTAAATAACGATCATAAAAACCAGCACCATAACCTAAACGATTTTTCGAACGATCAAAAGCGATTCCTGGAACGATAAAGATTGAACATTGGTTAGGTTTTGCTTCTTCTATTATATTTCTTGGCTCTAATAAATCAAATTTCCCGAGAACTAGTTCCTCTAAAGAACAAATATAATAAAATTTCATGATTCCCTTGTGAAATGTTTTAGGAACTGCAATTCTTTTGCCTTCTGCCAATGCTTTTTCAATCATTCCTAAAGTATCAACTTCGTTTTTGATTCCTACATATGAAAAAAGTTCATCACTATTTTTATATAGGTCAGTTTGAATAAATTTAGACATAATTTGATAACTTAAGGTAGATACTGTCTTAAGTGAAAGTTGATTTCTTTGAAATAAGCATTTTTTCCTCAATAAGTTTTTATCCATATCGTATAAACCTTTTAAAATGAATTTTATTTATTTTTTTCTTTTTAGTGGTTTCACATTTCCATCAAGATCTTGAACTTTGATTGTACCTAAGGTACCTCTGAAATTTTTCGAAACCAATGCAACATATTCCTTTCGGAGTTGTGCCTGTTCTAATACTTCTGCTTCTGTTAAGCCTGTTTCTTTTTGTTTTTTATAAAGTGCATTAATACGATCTAATTTATTTTGTTCCATTTCGAGACCTCCAAATAAAAATACGAATTATATTTTATTACCATGGTTTTCATAAGTGAAAATGAATTTTTTACAGATATAATTGAGATAATAATAGCATTAAGTAAAACTAAAAATCAATGAAATCAGGTGATTAATTTGAAGTCTATGCGTAATTTAGTCCTTATTATAGCTGTAATGTTATTGTGTTCATGTACCAAAATAGGTTCTGAAGAAAAATCAAGTAAAGAAAGTAGTGAAACAGTTTTGCTTGCAGCTAAGATCGATTTGTTTAATTCAACAGAAAAGCTAATAGAAAAAATTTATACAAAAAAGTACATTGAACTATATGACTCGTTAAAAGAAATATATGAATTATCTAATAAAGCAAATTTAGTATCTGAAAAGACGGATGCCTCTGCAAATAAATATATTCAAAATTTAAATCAACTATCTGAAGATATTTACAATGAAGCCAACAAACAAAAAAGCGATGAGATATACTACGCATATGAAAAGTCTCAACTCACGATCATATCAAGCGTAGCATCTGGTGGTGATAAGAAACAAGAGAGCTCAGGCGGTGAGTCATCCGGTGGTGGATCAAAAGAAGGCTCTGGCGGTGGTGATACCTCCGGCTCTTCAAGTGGTGGAGAATCTTCAGGAGGTGGTGGCGAGGAAAAACAAGAGCAACCACAAATTGTTATTCCTCAAGAAGAAGCTCTGAAAAAATATCCCGAAATAATTTTTACGGAACAAGACAAAAAAATTCTAGATTTAACAGTGGATTTATTAGGCTATATTTCAAAAGTTAGTTTAGAATCAGACAAAGAGAACCCTACGACAATTTCAAATAGGGAAAAGTATTTATTGTATAAAATCACTACATTATCTAAACTAAATGAATATCGCGAAGCAAGTGATTTGGTATCTGAAGCTCAAAACAATTGGGACGCTCTATATATTAAGGTACAAGAAGAGAACAAACAGGATGCAGCTACAATAAATGCACTCTTGAAAAATATAAAAACATCTGTAGATAAAAAAAATCCAGTTGCTATAGAGCTTCAGACAAAAATAGCAATCAAACTTTTAGAAAACCTATCAACTAAAAGCAAGTAATCTTAGGAATAAAAAATAGTTCCAATAGGTTCTTGTCTCATGATTTTATAAATAACATGATCGGTTTCAGAATTGGCTATAATCGTATCAATGCCAAATTCATTCGCAAGTTTAGCCGCCTGAATTTTAGTAGTCATACCACCTGTACCTACTTTGCTCAGGGCTCCCGAAGCCATGCTTTCTATATCTTCATTAATTTTATGTACTTCATAAATAAGCTTTGCTTCTGGGTTAGTTCGTGGATCACTATCAAATAAACCATCAATATCAGATAAGATGATCAATAGGTCTGCTCCTATTAGACATGCTACAATCGCAGATAGGTTATCATTATCTCCAAATTCAATTTCTTCAGTAGAGACTGTGTCATTTTCATTTACGATTGGGATAGCGCCTAATTCTAACAAAGCCTGAAAGGTGTTAATTGTATTATTCTTTCTACCTTCATGCTCCAGTAAATCTTTGGTAATTAAAATCTGACCTACCGTTTTATTGTATTCTCTAAATAATTTTTGGTATATCATCATTAGAGAAGCTTGTCCTACTGCTGCTACAGCTTGTTTATCAGATAAACTTTCAGGTCTTTTTTTCATATTTAAAGCGCTAATTCCGACTGCAATAGCGCCTGAAGATACGAGTACTACTTCTTTACCGGAATTTTTCAGATCAGCAATTTGTCTAACAAATAATTCCATCTTAGAAATGCTAATGTGACCCGTCTCCTTGTGTGTCAATGAAGATGATCCGATTTTTATCACTATTCGTTTTTTAACTTCTAATTTATTTCTAGCATCCATAACTTTACCTCGCAAAATATTTTGTTATTCATCAATTATCTAATCTATTTTACACTAAAGTAGTTGTGTTATCAAGAGAATAGTAATGATACGGTTTATCCTTTAGACGCAAGCTGTTCTGCAATTTTAATTCCGTCCATAGCTGCTGACATAATGCCACCAGCATAACCTGCACCTTCTCCACAAGGATATAAGCCTTTAATGCTACTTTCGAATTGTTCATTTCGCAGAATTCTTACTGGTGATGAGGATCTTGTTTCAACGCCAGTTAGTATTGCATCTGAATGAGCGAAGCCTTTAATTTTCATGTCAAATTCGAGAACACTTTCTTTGATTGCTTCAGTTACAAAGTGAGGTAAACAATCATTTAAATTAGCAAAAGTATATTGACCTTTAAGGCATGGAGTAATTGATCCAAGACTAGTAGTTGGCTCATTATTTAAGAAATCAGACCATAGTTGGAGGGGCATTTTATAGTTGGAACCTCCAAGTACAAATGCCATAGACTCCCACTTTCTCTGATATTCAATACCGGCGAGTACGTCGGTGCTTTCAAAATCTTCTGGGGTGACATTTACTAGAATAGCGCTATTTGCATTGTTGCTATCTCGTTTAAAATAACTCATTCCATTTGTGACAATATGTCCTGGTTCAGAGGATGAATTAACTACATAGCCACCTGGGCACATACAAAAGGTATAAACACCTCTGCCTGATTTGGATCTATGGGTTAATTTATAATCTGCTACGGGTAGATTTGGGTGTTTGTATTGGTCACCAAATTGGTTTTTTGAGATCATTTCTTGTAAGTGTTCAATTCTAAGACCAATTGCAAAAGCCTTTGCTTCCATTGGAATATTTTGTTCTTTAAGCTTAGTGAAAGTATCTCTTGCGCTGTGGCCGATAGCTAAAACAACATTGTCTGAATGTAGTTTTTCTAATTCATTAATGACTACACCGGTTATTTGATTATTTTCGATTATTAGGGAAGTTACTTTGCTATTAAAACGCACCTCTCCACCTAAACGCTCAATTTTTTGTCGAATTTTTTTAACAACCTTAATGAGATTGTTTGTACCAATATGAGGTTTGTTCATAAATTTAATTTCATCAGGTGCCCCTGCTTCCACAAATTCCTCAAAGATTTTTTCTCGCCTAAAAAATGAATCTTTTACTTGAGTGTTAAGCTTTCCATCTGAATACGTGCCTGCTCCACCTTCACCAAATTGAATATTTGATGCTTCATTTATAATTCCTTTTTCAAAGAATAGATTTACATCCTTAATCCGTTGATCTACATCTTGACCTCTTTCTAGAACAATAGGATTATAACCATTTTCAGCCAATATAAGAGCACAGAAAAGACCAGAAGGTCCGCTTCCTATAATAATTGGTCTAGATGCCAATGGTTTTTTTGTAGTTGGAAAAGTATAATGCTCTTCGGTAGTATACATAATACTATTACCGTCAACCACTCCATTTTTTGGTGTTTCTTTTAATTCAACCTCTACTGTATAAACAATGTATATAGACTGTTTTTTTCTTGCATCAATCGATTTTTTTACAATTACATAATGATTGATTTCTTCCATTGGAATCCTTAGTAAATCGCATATTCTCTGTTCTAATTGCTCGGGACTATGATCTAATTTTAATTTAATTTGTTGAATTCTTATTCTTTTCATTTATTACTCCTCTAAAGCTGCATTTTTTCCGGCAACAGCACCTGAACTCCAAGCCCATTGTAGGTTATAACCACCGCATATACCATCAACATCCAATATCTCACCACATAAATAAATACTCTTAGCTTTTTTTGATACTAAGTTATTAATATTTACTTCACTTAGTTTAACTCCCCCAGCTGTAACCTGAGAGTTATTCCAATCTTGGGTTCCAGTAACCTTCATAGATACATTTTTTAAACATTGCACAATTCTTTTTCTTTCTTCTTTAGTAATATCTCCAGCTTTTTTTGAGGCAGATATTTCTGAAGATTTTAATATTGGCATAATTAAACGATTGTTTATAAAGCCAATTAAGGTATTTTCAGCACTCTTGGTAGGCATAATAGAAAACCTATTGGTCAACAATACATCTAACTGTTCTATTGATTGTTCCGGAATTAAATCTATTAGTACATATGTATCAAGGTGATTTTCATAATAATAGGAAGCATCTCTACTAATTTGCAATACTGGAGGACCAGAAATACCATAATCAGTAAATAAAATTTCGCCTCTCTCCTCTTTAATTAGCTCATTTTGATCATTTAAAAGCTGTACAGTACCTATTACTTTGGTTCCTTTGAGTTGTTTTAAATAAGGATAATCTGTCTGTAGCTGAACTAAGGAAGGAAAGGTTTGTTTAATCGTGTGTCCAAATGATTTTGCTAGTTCAAACCCACTTCCATTTGATCCTAAATCAGGACAAGATTTCCCCCCAGTTGCAACAATCAATTTGTTGCAGTAGTACTTACTATTATCTGTCAATACCTTAATGTTATCACCAATTTCTATTGCATTAACCTGTTCATCACAACGAATATCAACCTTTAATCTTTCTAGTTCTAATAACAATACGGATACAACTGAGCTTGCTTGATCTGACCTTGGATATAACCGTCCTTCTTCTTTCTCCACAACATCTATCCCTAATTCTGAAAAGAAGCCAAGGGTTTTTTCAACATCAAATTCACTTAAGATTTTACTTAAGAAGTTTTGATCTTCTCTAACGCTATAGTAATGTTGTATTGCTACATTCTTATTTGTTAGATTACAACGACCATTTCCAGTTGCTAATATCTTTCGCCCAATTTTATCCTTGCGTTCTAATATTGTAACTTTAGCACCTAGCCTAGCAGCAAAAATCGCAGCGACCATACCAGATGCGCCGCCACCTATAACGATTATTTTTGATTTTCCCATGTTTTCCTCTTTCATGGCATCATAACCATTAACTTGAATAATTTTCTAATATACGAATCAACTCTTCATCGCCGTATACTAGTATACCATCTTTTAACTTTTCTCGTTCCTCAGGAGACAATATATTAATTGGTGTATCTAAGATCTCTCTTAAATAATGATCTTTATTCATATGAATAAACTCTACAAAATAAAGAGCTTCTTCATCACTATGATATTTACCAACAGCCACTGCTTCTTGGAAGGCTATTTCAAAGGCTTCAGTATAATCATAAAAAACTGCCATTTTACCTTCGAACTCTCTAATAATATAATATCCCTTAGAATCTCTCTCATTGATACTCTTTCGGAGCACTACCTTATCAGAAGAGAAAGAAATCAATTGCCAATCAGTATAATATGCTTCTAATTGATTTCTTGTCATATCAATCAGATAGTAAGGTGGTTCACACTCATCAGTTACCAATTTATCATCCATTGTATAATAGTATTGGTATACTATTCTAGTTGAAGGGGATATTCTAGATAGTTTTAACGTATCAGCTTGTATTGCCATGCTTGTATCAGCCTTATCATCTAATTCATCTTCGTAAGTTACTGGTTGTTCAAAATCATCTGATTTGTTTTCACCATTTAACAAAATCAATGAAGTGATTTCATACGATAAAACTACCGCAAGCACAATACCTAATAATATTAACGGTACATACATTTTTTTAGCCATATCAAACCCTCCTTAAAGGTTTTGATAGTATTATTTACCGTTTTATTAGGGAATATACATTAATTTGAAATACTCCGTTTAAATTATATCATTTTTAATTTTTTAAGAAGCTTCAATATTTTATAACCTTTAGGAAAATCAACAATTTCTTTTTCGGTGATGCCTTTTAGTTTTAATAGTATAATAATATATACCAGCATGCTTATTATGATAGAAATTAGAGTAGCTGCTGTATTACTACCTGATAAAATACCTATTAAATAATACGAAATATAACACGTAACTCCCATTAAAGCGGCTGCAGTAATTGGGATTAATACAGTTCTTTGTAAATCAAGCTTTAAAGGTATGTGTTTATTAATTACATATAAATTCAATCCAGCATAAACTGCAGAAAATATAATGTTTGCAATAACAGCACCATAAACGTTTAAGTTGAAAACAAACAATAACACAATATTTAAAAGAACTTTCAGCAATAATGCTAAGGAAGATGTCCATATTTGTATTTTCAACTTACCTAAGCCTTGCAAAATACCAACTGATACTGTTGATAGTCCAAAAAACACTATAGATAGTGCTGCGACTTGAAGAAGCTTTGCTGCAAGATCAAGGTTTCCACCTGTAAACAGCATATCAATAATAGGTTTGGCCAATACAAATTCTCCAACTGCCGCAGGTATTACAATCAAAATAGTACCACGAATTGCAGCTTCTATTTTATTTCTAATATCATCCGTATTACCATTTACTACAGCAGCGGAAATACTTGGGATACTAGCCATAGCAAGTGATGCTGCTATGGTTACTGGCAAATTGATAAGTAATTGATTCTTCGTAGTATATAGTCCAAATAATTTCGTTGCATCTAATACTACTCCACCATGAAATACAATGGCTTTTTTAAACATAACCATATCAACTATTGAAGCAAAATTCAGAATCGCAGTCCCAATTATAATGGGTATTGATACTGTTAAAATAAGTTTCCAATAAAAAAAGATATTTTTTTTCTTAAAATTGCTAATGTCTTTTTTAAGGTTCTTTTTGAAGATCTTACGCCTTGCTAGTTTATACACAAAAAGTAATAGCAACAGTGCAGACAGAGCGCCAATACCTGTTCCTAATTCTCCACCAGCTGCTCCATATTCCAACCCTTTTTTTACTAAAACAGAAGCCAATATAAGACTAAATGCGGCATTAAAAATCTGCTCAAGTATTTGGGATATCGCCGTGGGAACCATTGTATTCATACCTTGAAAATAGCCTCTGAACACCGAAAGCACAGAAAAAATCAATAATGCAGGAGCTGTTGCCTTAATAGCAAGGGCAGCCTTTGGATGATCCCCTCCTATAACTGCTAATGTATCTGCTCCAAACCATAAAATGATTGAAAATAGAATACCTAGTATTAAGCCTAATGATAATGCGGATTTAAAAATAGCCTGAACTTCCTTGAACTTTTTTTCGGCCAATCTTTCAGAGACAAGCTTTGAAATAGCAATTGGAAATCCATATGTTGAAATCATCAAAAAGAATGTATATATGATAAATGCACTACTATAGTAATTATTTCCTTCATCAGTCAATATATTATTTAAGGGTATTCTATAGAAAAACCCAATCATTCTTACAATCAATGCAGCGACTGCTAAAATTGAGCCTTGTAATACAAGGCTATTTTTTCTTCTCTTACTAGTATTCACATCCAAACCTTTGCACCTCAATCATGTATTATAATAAATTAAATTTGTATGGTAATAGTTCAGATACTTTTAATACCAATATTTCTTTCCCATTATCAAAAATCGCTTCACCCTCATGCATAAATTCCCCCAATACCTGACGACAGATACCACATGGGTAAGTATGTTCATTCGAAGAGCTTACAACTGCAATTTTATCAAATTCCATTTCTCCTTCTGATATAGCCTTAAATATTGCTGTTCTCTCAGCACAGTTTGTAGCACCAAAGGAAGCATTTTCAATATTACAACCTCTATATACCTTACCACTCTTCGTTAATAGTGCGGCACCTACTTGAAATTTCGAATAGGGCACATACGCAAATTTCATTGCTATTTTAGCTTCATGGATTAAGTCTTGATTTGTCATACTATCTCCTTATTCATAAGTAATTTGATCTTCTTTATGAGATGGAAAAACGGCAATCCATGTTTTTCCTTTATTTAACAATAATTCAGAACCGTCTTCATTATAATACTTTGTAGGAGACTCATGAGAAGTCTTTTCCCAGGTTATTGGTATTACCTTAGCATTACTTATGTAGTAACCTGTACCAGTCGCAATTAAGTCCATATCTAGCCTTCCTTCAGTATCACCCGATATACGCCATATATCAACTAATTGTATAATAATATTTTTGAATTTTAGTTGTTCATTTGTTTCAACATCAATTTGCTCTTCATTAAATTGAAATCTATAGTACAGACCTTCCGTATCGTTATATTCAAACCATGGTTGATTATAAGACGAATATGGCAAGGACACCACCTTTGCATTTACTAATGTCTCAGGTGTGTAATCTTCTTCGCTAAAGGTAAATTTACTTTCAATTTCAGTATTCAGTTCTTTTCTATATTCTTTTTTATCCCAACCAGCCATGAGTCCTTCATAGCTCGTATATGTACTATGTGGTCGAACCCGTTCAGGATCCTGAAAACACATAATCGTATCTAACCAAGATAGTCCATTTAAATTAGGAGCACCTAAATTACTGATAGCAATATCTGCTTGTGGGCTTTGACCATAATGTACATAAATTGCGTCAAAGTCAAATGCAAAATCTAAGAAGTAATGCCTTGCACTTCTTATAGGGCCAATTTTTTCCGCATCAAAATCTTGAAATACTGCAAACAATCTACAAATATCCCCTTCAACTAAGGTTTCATATATAATATCAGCTTGTCCAATTCCACTTTGAGGTTGTGCCGCCTTTAAGTTGTTAATCATTATTCCAATCGGTCTGCGAAGTGCAGCTTCTTTACTAATATAAAGACCTGTTAATGGATTTATAGCATCGTTATCATGATTAATCACTTCTTCTTCTACTACATTATCTTCTTCAGCTTTTACCTCAACGGCAATTAAGGGTTTGATTTCCTTTTTGCAAGCAGTAATGGTAAAAATCAACATCAACATCATTAGTATAACCCATGTTTTTTTCATCATGCTTTTACTCCTTAGGTGTATTTATCGAAGTTGGAATATCTTTGGCAAATATAACAATAAAAAGACACAAATAGCACCAAATGCAGCAATTAGTGTCGCTCCAGCAGCAATATCCTTTGCATATTTGGCAATTTCATTGTATTTATCTCCACAAACCATATCGATTGCATATTCAACTGCTGTATTTAACATTTCAGTAGTAAAAACAACCGTAATGGTAAACACAATCATGATCCATTCAATCAATTCGAATTTGAGTATTAATGCAAATACAACAGCAAGAATTGCTGATACACAATGCAATTTTATATTTCGTTCTGTTTTGAATGCTTGAAAAATACCACTAAAAGCATTTCTAAAGCTATCTTTTAGAAGTCTGTTTTTCATCTGACAAGGCCTACTTTTTCTAATATATTTTCTTGGATTTTAAACATTTGTTCTGATTCATATTCATCAATATGATCATAACCAAATAAATGAAGCATGCTATGAACTATTAAAAATCCAAGCTCTCTTTCAAGGGAATGGTTATAAGCTTCAGCTTGTTCAATTACTTTTTCTATTGAAATTACGATATCGCCTAGTACCAATTCATTCGTATCCAAATTGAAGTATTCACTATCATCTACTTCATCAACAAAGCTAAAATCACTTGGGTCATCATATTCTAACAATGGAAAGGATAAGACATCTGTTGGTGTGTCAATGTCTCTATGCTCCTTATTCATTTTTCTGATTTCCTCGTTATTAACAAAGATCATACTTACTTCCACATCAAAGGGACATTTTTCATGAGTAAGACATTCTGCAACAGTTTTATGAATTAGCTCTGTATATTTTTCATTTAATTCAAAGCTTGTATCATTTGTAATTATTATGGACATATAAGTACCTCGTTTCCGAAAAATTTTGATTCATCGTTTTCATTACTATTTTATACTTTTATTGTGATTACTGTCAAGATTTGTTGAGATTAGTTATTCATCGCTTCGTGCTTTTCATATGCTTCAACTATCTTTTGAACCAATGGGTGCCGTACTACATCTTTGTTTGTTAGGTGTACAATGCCAATTTCATTAATTGGATTTAACACCTGAATCGCTACTTCAAGGCCTGATAATTTGTCTGGTGGCAAATCCTTTTGCGTTAAGTCACCAGTAATGACTGCCTTAGATCCAAATCCAATTCTGGTTAAAAACATTTTCATTTGTGCAGGAGTGGTGTTTTGTGCTTCATCAAGAACGATAAATGCATGGTCTAAAGTACGACCCCTCATATAAGCCAATGGAGCGACTTCTATCAAACCTTTTTCCATATTTCGAAGAAAGCTCTCAGTACCCATGATCTCGTACAGAGCATCATATAGTGGACGCAAGTAAGGATCAACTTTGCTTTGCAAATCGCCAGGTAAAAAACCTAGCTTTTCACCAGCTTCAATTGCTGGTCTCGTTAATATGATTCTGTTCACTTCATTGCGTTTAAATGCCGTAATTGCCATAGCCATTGCCAAATAAGTTTTCCCTGTACCAGCCGGACCAACTCCTAGAACAATCATTTTTTCTTTTATATAATCTATATATTGTTTTTGACCTAAAGTTTTTGGCCGAATAAATTTCCCATTTGTTGTTGTACAAATAAAACCCTCACTAATTTGATCAGCTTTTTCTTTTTCGTTTTTAGATAATCCTAAGTAATATTCAATACTTGCAGTAGTGATCTCGATACCTTTCTTAGCAACATCTATTAATCCTATCAAAGCTTTTTCCGCAATTTCTATTTTATCCTCATTACCAGAAATTTTAACTTCGTTACCCCTGTTTACAATGGTTACATTTAGGGAGTCTTCAATTAGTTTTATGTTGCAATCAAAGCTTCCAAAAACTTGTAACATGATGTCATGGGGTATCTCCATCTTCTTCTGTAAAATACTCATTATATTCCTGCCTCCGTATAGTCTCATCAAAAAATTTTATATCGCCATTTTTTTCAATTACATAAATGGAACCTGATGCAATGAACGACTTTTTATCTTCTTTAAATATTACATCATTAGAGAGTATTTGTATATTATTTTCTTCAAGTTTTTTCATGTGTAAAATTAAGCGCTGTGTTAATATTTCTTTTGCTTGTTCAGGTGAATAGACTTTTTCTACCTCTTCAAATGGCATATATGTTGTAGTGGTAAAATAAATGGGCAAATAGAAATTTTTAATAGGTTCTATTTGAGTTTGTTTTTCAACTGTATCATAGCGAAATGCTTTCATATTTGGCTTTAGAACATTAATTTTAAAATGAAAGAGTTGAAATGCCTTATCTTTTTTTTCTTTTTCCTTAATATATTGCTTATCAATATATTGGTATTCAAGAGTATCTGAATAAGGATGCTTAGTCCTTATAAATATATCAGCATCCGAATGAGTAAATTCGACTGCTTTTATTTCAGTTAATTCTTTGATTTCTAGCGTTCCACTTACTAAAATCGCATCTTTTTCTACTTCATCTCCTTGCTTAACCAATGGTGTTCCTGTTCGAGTTATAATTGACACAACCGTTCCTTTCTTTGTGGCAATCATATCACAGGGCTTTTTATTGTCTACTATGATTTCTGATTCCACACCTTCTCTAATATGTATAATAAGCTTAGTTCCAACCAATTCACTACTTACCCACATCGTTTTATTAAAATGAGACAAGAGTTGATCATCTAGTTCAGAACATTTGATTTTCGGCTTCAAACTGCCAATCGTGATATTTTGTTGTGCCAGATATGCAGTGATTTCTTCATTTGTATAGTTGAGATTTCCATCTATTTCAATTCTCCATACAAAAAATGATAATAAGATAACAGACGCAATGCTAAATAGTAATCCATAAAAGAAATATTTTCTTTTTTTAACCCTTAAAAACTTAAAAGGCAATCCAACCTTTTCTAATATTTTCACACGGCATTTCGTTTTTTTGGCTATAGGTGATAACATAAAAAAAGCCTTTCCACTAATACAAAAAACATAACCTTCAGAAATCTTTCTTACATTCCAGATATAAATGTTTTTGTTTGCACAAAGATTAATAAATCTTTCCGGTGAATATCCTCGAACTTGTATGACAACATATCCTTGCATATATTTCCATAATGATAGGATCATAACAACCTCCTAATGAATTAATAATTTATTTCAACAATGGATCCTATCACTTTTATTTCTTCATTCGTAAGATATGTAATATTAAAGTTAGATCCTTTAAACTCAATGACACCATTTTTTGTGAGTATTTTGATATAATCGTTTGTATATTCGACAATTCCCTTGTAGTTTTCTATGATTGCTTCTCTCTTACCAGTCAAAGTAATAATGGCTTCTCCTAATACTACATCTTTGGGTACTTCAAATATTTCGGTGAAATTAATTTTGTTTTTCTTTTTATTTGCTTTTTTCTTCATGGCAAGCCCCCTTCATATGTTCTATTACAGTTTATTAATTTGAAAGGGGAAATATGAATTTGAAGGGGGGATATGGTTAGTATGTTAAGATGGTAGAATAGCTGAGTATTATCTAAGCCGTTCAGAATTCATACTCGTATTATAATTTTGGTATTCACAATATTGTGCATACACGAATAAAAGCTATCGAATTCATCGATAGCTTTTATTATCTATGCCAATACTTTTCTTACTATTTGACTTACAAGTTTGTTATCAGCTTTTCCGCTTACTTTGGCGACGACAGCAGACATCACTTTACCCATGTCCTTTTGTGTTGTGATACCTAATTCTTCAACTGTTTGCTGTACGATTACAGTAATCTCTTCTTCCGATAACTGTTGTGGTAGATATTCCATAAGCATTTCAATTTCTTGTTTTAGCTCAGAAATTAGATCTTCTCTTCCACTTTTCTCATACTCGGGCAATGCAGCCCGGCGCTTTTTTAGTTGTGAAGCTATTATTTGAATAACTCCATCATCAGATAGCTCAACATGGTCATCTTTTTCCACTTGAAGTACCGCGGTGCGTATAGACTGAACTGTATTTTTACGTAAGGTGTTTTTTTCTCTCATGGCATTTTTTAGCTCTTCAAATAACTGTTCTTTTAATGACATTGCTTAATCATCCTCACGAAAATTAGTAACGACGTTTTCTAGCCGCTTCTGATTTCTTTTTACGCTTTACGCTTGGTTTTTCGTAATGTTCTCTTTTACGAATCTCCTGCATGATACCCGCTTTAGCACAATTTCTTTTAAATCTTCTAAGAGCACTATCAAGGGTTTCATTGTCTCTAATAACCACATTTGACATAGCCAATTCAACCTCCCTCCAGTTGTAATTAGTGCTGGCCTACAACTTCGGAGAATAAATTTTAGCACTATTATAAATTATATCATATTTCTCGGATTCGTCAATACATTTTTGTCTTTTGATTTAGATTATTTTAATGGGATGTAAAACTCGTTATTTTCAAGGCTATAATTATAGCCCTCTAAGTATGTCATTAAGTGGTCTATTGTATATGTTTTTGCAAATTCAAGTCTCTTAATGTCATATTGTGGCATGGTCAAACTCTGATTACTTATCTTCTCTAATGCTTCTACTACTGGAAGAATACCAATTACTTCTTTGCTCCAATAAGTATAAGTAGGAACTATGGATATTCCTTCTATTGTTGCCTTTTGATTATCAATTTTTTTGAAGTCTAACCCCATAATAACGCCTAAATCCTTGTTGACTCCTGGTTCATGCATTTGGGAGGAAATAAAGTTTCCTAAGGAATAAATAACAAGGCCTTGTTCTACTGTACCATCTGCTCTACTATTTTCACGGAGTTCAATCGGTTGTAGTACATGTGGATGGCTTCCCAAAATAATATCTGCTCCCGATTCAAACAGAGCATTAACAAGATTCTCTTGATATGAATTCGGAAGTTCAGTGTATTCATTTCCAAAATGTGGCATTACAACTACAAAATCCGGATTTAACTCAGAAGCTTTTTTCACAAGTTCGCACATTTGTTTTTCTTTTTCTGGTTCGAACATGTCTAAGGAATTAATTATATATTCATTACCTTCTGATGGAACAAATCCATTCATTGCATATGTAAAGCTTACAAAGGCGAATTTTAACCCATTTATATCTACAATTTGGGTTTGATCCGCTTCCTCCTTGGTTCTATAGGTACCTACGTGTAGAAGTTCGTTTTTGTCTAATATATCTAGTGTTCTAGAAAGTCCAACTTCTTTACTATCTAAGGAATGATTGTTTGCGGTAGTAAGCAAATCAAAACCAGCTGCTTTTATGTTCTGAGCAGCAATATCAGGAGTACAGAAGCACGGGTAACCACTATAACCTGCAACTCGTTCCTCAACATTGAAATCATATGCACCGTTAGGACCACCAAAGGTTGTTTCAAGATTCCCGATCGTATAATCAGAATCCGTTAAATAGCTCTGTACGTGAACAAAGGTATCTTCAAATTGGAATAATCCTGTCTGACTATCATATGATCTAGTTAATTGATTACTGTGAAACATAATATCGCCTACTGTTTTAAGTGTTACCAATTGAATTTTAGGTTCAGTAGGTATTGTAGTTGTTTCCTCTTGCTCGCTTACTGCATCCTCACTTATTACCTCTACAGCCTTGTTATTACATGCAGAAAAAACGAACATGACTATTAATATAATAAAATATAGATATCCCTTTTTTAACATAAGCTTACTCCATGCAAAAGTATTTTAATAACATATTATTATTCCGTAATAGAATTACACTTACTACATATCCTTCATTTAAACAATAATATATTATCATATCTTCTTTGTAATTACAAATAAATTTTAATTTACATGCACTTTGAACTAGGTGGAACATAAATAAGTGCTGTGCTTTTAAATCTTCAATACTGAAAACTTATACATCGTAGTCTGATCGTAGGTCTCTGAAGGTTTGAGTGTTTTGGAAGGCACTAATTCAAAATTAAGAGAGTCTGGATAATATTGAGTTTCTAAACATATACCGCTTCTAGGTTGAATTGAGATATGATCATATGCTTTCATTTCTGTAGTTAAAAAATTTCCAGTATAGCATACCAAACATTTTTCGTTTGTTAAAACAGATAATTTTCTTCCACTATCTTTATGTACCAAGGTAATTTGAGGTTTATTTGATCCATTTAAAACAAATGGATGGTCGTAACCTTTTCCATTCTTAATTTGTTCATCCTCCAAATCTATATCTTGTCCTACTGCTTTCGCTAGTCTAAAATCAAAAGGTGTTCCTTCTACATTGCTAATATCGAAAGGAATCAAATTTGCGCTGATTTTAACAAACTGATCTGCTGCTATATGTAGCTCATGATCTAGTATCGTAGTTGACAAGTCACCTGATAAATTAAAATATGTGTGATTTGTTAATGTTATAGGTGTTTCCATATCCGTGTTAGCTAAATAACGAATGGTTAATTCATTTTCATTGTTCCATTTATAAATTACTGTCATATCTAAGTTACCTGGATAGCCTTCTTCTAAGTGCTTGCTTACGTAATTCAAGGATAATCCTATACAATCTCTCTCAATGAGTTCCTTAGCACTCCAAATCACTTTATCGAAGCCTTTTAACCCACCATGCAAATTATGATTTCCATTATTTTTGTTTAGCTTGTAAATTGTTTCATCTATTTTAAATTCAGCATTATTTATCCTTCCAGCTGTCCTTCCAGTAATACAACCAAAGTAAGGAGAATTTTCTTCATAATTTTTTATGGTAGTATGTCCTAATACGATGTTTTCAACTACGCCCTCTTTATCAGGAATATTTATTCCACAAATGATACCTCCATAATTTAATATACTTACGGAATAACCAAAATCATTCGTCAAAGTATATCTTTTTACTTCTTGCCCACTATTTGTTATTCCAAAAAAATTCACTTCGTTCTTCATGCCATACCTCTCATCTAAATATTTTTTAGAGCAATACGCTTTAAATACTTCTACTAAATTTTGTGTATTTAGAAATACATACACCAATCATTACAACTATTAAAGCAATTATAACACTAACAGAAATGAAATTACCACTCCATAATCTTAGTTTAAATTTTCTTCTGCAGATTCTTCAATTGTATTGCTATGCACAACATCCTTGCAAATAGAAAAGCACCTACTAATTTAAGTAGATGCAATTTATATGGTTTAAGTATCTTATAATTGTGTTTGCAAAATTTCTTTTGCCTTAATAAGGGCTTCTTCAATCTTTTCAGGATTTTTACCACCTGCTTGGGCGATATTTGGTCGTCCGCCGCCGCCACCACCAACTACTTTGGCAATTTCTCCAATCATTTTACCTGCATGAGCACCCATTTTTACAGCTTCATCTGAGGCCATGACAATTAAGTTAACTTGATCATTTGCTTTGCTCGCAAGTACTACAACCCCATTTTTCAGCTTTTGTTTAAACTGATCACCCATATCTCGCAATCCGTTCATATCAATGTCTACTACTGAGGCACATAGTAATTCTACATCCTTAATCTTTTCAACTGAACTTAATAAATCATCTACTGCACCACGAGCAGCCTTGGATTTGAGTTTTTCGTTCTCAGATTGCAATTTCTTAAGCTCTAAAAGGAGGTTGTCAACTTTCTGAACAATAGCTGTCGGCTCTGATTTTACCTTTGCAGCAAGCTCTCTAACAATGTCTTCTTGTCCTTTATAATATGAAATAGCGCCGTCAGAAGTGAGTGCTTCAATTCTTCTTACCCCTGCAGCTACACCGGTCTCAGAAATAATTTTAAAGGTTGATACTTCTGAAGTATTATTAAGATGTGTACCACCACATAGTTCTGTGCTGTAATCACCCATTTTTACAACTCTAACTGTAGTTCCATATTTTTCTCCAAAAAGAGCCATAGCTCCTGCTTTTTTTGCATCCTCAATGGACATTTCTTGAATATTTACTTTAAGACCTTCAGATATTTTTTCGTTTACTTCTTTCTCTACGCTCTCTAATTCTTCACTAGTTAATGCAGTAAAATGAGTAAAGTCAAATCGGAGTCGTTCTGCATTTACATTTGAACCTGCTTGTTCAACATGGTTTCCGATTATATTGCGCAGTGCCTTTTGAAGCAAATGTGTTGTACTATGATTTTTAGCAATTGCATATCGATTTCGAGTATCTACTTTTAAAGATACTGTCTCTCCTAATTTAAGAGAACCTTTTGTTACAGTCCCTATATGTGCAATTTTATTCCCCACTACTTTTTGTACATCATGAATTAAAATTTCACATGAGTTTGTATAAATCGTACCCACGTCAGCTGCTTGACCACCACTTAAAGCATAAAAAGGTGTTTCATTTACAAATACACTTACTTCTTGACCTTCATTCACCAAGGTAACAACATCTTCTTGCGTGGTTAATGCAATTACGTTAGAAGTATGTTCAAGGGTCTCATACCCAACAAATTCATTTTCTAGGTTTGTATCTAATTGATTGTATACTGTTTCTTTTGCACCCATATAGTTTGTTTCTTCTCTTGCTGCTCTAGCACGCTGTCTTTGTTCATTCATTTCTTTTTTGAAAGCATCTTCGTCAACCTTCAGGTCATTTTCTTCTAATATCTCTAATGTCAAGTCAAGAGGAAAACCATAGGTATCGTATAATTTAAAAGCACTAGCTCCAGATAAAATCTTTTCGTTAGCTCCTTTTAAATCTTCAATATATCCTTTGAGTATAGACAGTCCTTGATCAATCGTTTCATCAAAGCGATCTTCTTCTACACTTATTATTTTTAAAATATATGCTTCTTTTTCAAAAAGCTCTTGATATGCATCTTTGGAGGTTTGAATTACAACTTCAGCAAGCTTAGATAAGAATTTACCTTCTATACCTAATAATTTGCCGTGACGAGCTGCTCTTCTTAACAATCTTCTAAGAACATAACCTCTACCTTCATTTGAAGGTAAAATACCATCAGAAGTCATAAAGGTTACTGATCGAATATGATCGGTTATTAATCTAATAGAAACATCTACCTTGGCGTCAGCCTTATAGGCTACATGAGACGCTTCGCATACGGCATCTCTGATCGCTTTGACAGTGTCTACATCAAATATCGAGTCTACACCCTGCATCATAACTGCAAGACGCTCTAGACCCATTCCTGTGTCAATATTTGGCTTTGGAAGCAATACATACTCTCCAGCATCAGTTTTATCAAACTGCGTGAAAACTAAATTCCAAATTTCTACAAACCGATCACAATCACAACCTACCTTACAGTCAGCTGATCCACATCCAAAAGCATCGCCTCTATCAAAATAGATTTCTGAACAAGGTCCACAAGGTCCTGCTCCATGTTCCCAAAAATTATCTTCCTTACCCATTCTTACAATATGATCCATCTGCACATGTGCTTTTTCATGCCATAGTTTTTCTGCCTCATCATCTTCTAAGTAAACTGAAACATATAACAAGTCCTTTGGTATTTGAAGAACTTCTGTAAAGAACTCCCAGGCCCAAATGATTGCTTCTTCTTTAAAATAATCTCCAAAAGAAAAGTTGCCAAGCATTTCAAAAAAAGTACCATGACGTGCAGTCTTACCAACATTTTCAATATCACCTGTTCTAATACATTTTTGGCATGTAGTAACACGATTTCTTGGTGGTATTTCTTGTCCTGTAAAATAAGGCTTCAAAGGTGCCATACCTGCATTGATGAGCAATAAGCTCTTGTCATTTTGTGGTACCAACGGAAAACTATCCATTTTCAAATGATCTTTGCTTTCAAAGAAATCAAGATACATTTTTCTAAGTTCATTCAGTCCATAACTTTTCACAACGAATCCTCCTGTATATTAACACGCCTTCTCAATAGTAACGTCGTTAAATATTTACTTTTAATCATAACAATCTAATTTAAAATTATAAATAAGTTAGTAGTTTTTGTCAAATAATTTATATATCAAAATCTAATTTTTTGAGTTGAAACCATATCGTTCTGCTGTCATTATAGCACTAATGATAACATTAATAAGCAATTTAAGTCTATAATAATAAAAGAGGCCACTTCTTTGTGATGAAGCAGCCTCTTCTACGTATTAATGTTCTATATATAAATTCAATAAACGCCTAAATTAGTTTTTCTTACTACCATTTGTTTGATTATCATTGTCATTACTGTTTTCTTTAGTATCATCTTTCTTGTTTTTATTATTTTTTAATAAAGAATCATTAACATCATCATTTTTATCTTTCATATTCTTATTGGTGTTCTCATCATTTAGAGAATCCTTATCATCATCGTTATCATTATGTGTTATCACCTTATTCTTATCGGTTGTGATGTCAACGGCTTTATCTTTTTTTTCATTTTCAATACTCGCGTCGTTTTTTTTAGAATTGCTTTTTAAATTTGAGTTATTTTTAGTTGAAGGAATGAATTCATCGGTTGTATCTTCAGTATTTATGTCATCTTCAAACGTAACTTTTTCTGCATCTTGCAATTCATCTTCAGTACTATCTTCAGTACTATCTTCAGTACTATCTTCAGATTGATTTTTACGAATAATTTTCAATGCTCTTTTTTCTGATTTGTTTAATTCTATAATTTCTTTTCTTTCTGCTATTGCAGCAACTTTCATTTCTTTGATTTCTTCTTGCGTAATGTCGTCATCTAAAAACTTAAGCATTTCAAATTTTCCTAGCGATAAACCTTGTGAATTTGCTGCTTTTAGCGCTTCGTCAGTTCCTTTAACATATAAGAAATTATATTGTTCAGTTTTCTTTTCCATGAAAGCTTGGATGCGTTCTTCTAGTGCAGATTCTTCTTCAGTAGTATCTTCGTCATCAGTAGCCGCATCAACAGTGGTGTCTTCATCTTCTTCAAGTATAACCGATGAAATTAAAATCGAACCATCTTCTAATAGAAACCCTTTAACCTGAGCATTATTAAGCAATAATTCTAATGCATCTTCTATGTTCATCCCTATCATATTATTTGAAATAATGTCTGTTGCAGCATCATTTAAATTTGTTACTTTCATAACTATATTATCTGTATCTAGTTCAATTTCAACACTTGGATTGATATCAACCGTTACAATAGCGTATGGTTTTGCATTTGATGTCGTACCACCAAAGTCAAGTAATGTAGCAACCAATATCACAATTAATAACGAAGCTACAAGAGCACTCATTTTCATTATTTTACTTTTTATTGTATATACATCTTCTTTAAAATAATAAACTTTTTGACCTAGTGACATTCCCAGTTTATAATTGATTTTTTCTGGTTTTCCTTCATCCGACAATACAACGGCATAGGTTGAATCGACTTTAACAATCGTACCTGTTTTCATCATGAATATTCCCTCCTAGAATGTTTTCAATCCATTGTATGATTGTGTGTACTTTCTCTTCGTAGGCAACCACAATGGCAATTATCAACTCCTTATGTAGTTTTAAAAACTTTTTTGAAACACTAAAAAGGTTTGATATTTCAGTTATTGGTAATTTTTTCTTCTCAAATATTTTTCTTGTTATTTCTTCATCTTTACTTAAATTAATAGCAAGTATAAAAATTTGACTTCTAGTTAATTTATGCTTCGGCGCCGTTCTCACCAAATCGTCCCAAGTAATATCAAAAGTAGATAGATTTTGCTCATATTTCATAAGCTCATGTTTTAGAAGAGTATCCTCTTCGAAATGTTCATAAGCACTCACCTGTGAATCTTCAAATGTAATTTGAATTATTTTTGATTTTTTCCGAGTATCATCAATCAATCGATTGACAATAACTGTTTTGGCAAAAGAGAAAAAATTGCCTCTACTTTCCTCATAATGATCGATAGCATGATTGAAAGCTTCTATAGCTATGCTTAATTCTTCGCTATTTTCTACTTCTACATATTTTTTGGTATAATCTGCTACAGCCTTTATGATGAAAGGGAAATGTTCAGAAATAAATTCATTCTTGTTGTCAATATTCATCATTAGTACCCCCAAGTATGTATGATACTCTTATTATATAATACGTGATTCATTTTATTTTTAGGGACCTTTTTATAGTTAGTTATATACTAATTATACCTAATGTCATATAATAGCTCAATCTAAATTCCAAAAAGGACTGATTACTCTTTAATCAATGGCTTAATCCAAGCAAATAAAAACACCCTTTGTGAATCCACAAGGAGTGTTCTAAATGAGTCTTGTTACGGTTTCGTAACTGAATGCAATCGTCGCTTGCACATCGGTTAAATAATAATAATTTTTTCATTAACCAATTGTTGAAGTGCTTTCATTGTTCCTAGTTTAGCATGATGCCAAGTCAACCCACCTTGACAAAACACTGTATATGGTGGTTTCATTGGTGCATCTGCACTTAGCTCTATTGAAGAGCCTTGTATGAAAGTCCCTGCCGCCATGATTACCGGAACATCGTATCCAGGCATTTCCCAAGGTACCGGCTTAACAAAACTATCAACAGGAGCAGCTTCTTGGATCCCTTGGCAAAAAGCAATTACTCCGTCTTCACTTTCCATATTTACAGCTTGCACAATGTCATATCTTTCCTCTGTAGCACTCGGAAATGTATGATATCCTAACTTTCCAAATACATTTGCAGTAAAAATTGCACCCTTAAGAGCACTTGCTACAACTTGAGGAGCTAGGAATAGCCCTTGAAAGAAGGTTTGATTGAGTCCTAAAGTTGCACCAACTTCCTTCCCTAGACCTGGGGCTGTCAGTCTATTTGCTGCAGCTTCAACATACACATTTTTCCCAACGATATATCCACCAATAGGTGCCAATCCGCCACCTATGTTTTTGATTAATGATCCAACCACCAAATCTGCACCTACGTCTGAAGGTTCTATCTTTTGAACAAACTCACCGTAACAATTATCAACCATACAGATAATACGATTGTTTATTTTTTTTATAAAAGATATTAATTCCCCTACTAGTTCAACAGATAAAGTTGGCCTAATGGAATAACCTTTCGATCTTTGAATACTTACTAGCTTCGTTTTAACTGTAATAGCTTTTTTAATACTATCGTAATCTAACGCGCCATTTGGTAGAAGTTCAACCTGCTTATAAGTAATGCCATACTCCATAAGCGAGCCATTTGTAGGCCTTATTCCAATAACACCTTCAAGCGTATCATATGGCTTACCTGCAGGGCAGAGAAGCTCATCACCAGGCCTTAGATTGCCAAATAGCGCAACCGTGAGTGCATGAGTACCCGATATTAATTGTGGACGCACCAAAGCAGCCTCCGCATTAAATACAGACGCATAAACTTCTTCTAATGTATCACGACCTAGATCGTTATATCCATACCCCGTTGTTGCTGCAAAATGTGTATCACTTACTCTATTTTGTTGCATACTATAAATCACTTTGAGCTGATTATATTCTGCAACCAAATCAATTTCACAGAATCGATCTGATAGTTCTGCTTCAATACCATTACAAAAATCAAACACCTCTTTTGAGATGTTTAACTTCGAATACATGGATTGTATCATCTAGTACATTCCCTCGCGCTCTTCTACCATTAATTGAACTTCTTTTGAAGGGATAATTGTTGATATTGCATGCTTGTAAATCATTTGTTGCTTGCCTTCTGTTTCTAAAATAACAATAAAGTTATCAAAACCTCTAACAATACCCTTTAATTGAAAACCATTTGTTAAATAAATCAAAATAGATGTTTTGTCTTTTCTAACTTGATTTAAAAACACATCTTGTAAATTTATGGCCTTACTCATGATGATGTCCCCCTTATAATTTCGTGATTTACATTTATTTTCTCAAAGGTACTAGACTTATAAATAGTTTAGTCTCGTAACCAAATGTAAGCAGAACTTTCACTTGGTAAAATGAATGCTTAGTTCTATTCTATTACAAAAATTGTTTTTCTTCAATATCTTTTATTATTTTGGACAAAATATTTTCAATATTAAACTCAAATAAATCTAAATTTAGCCAGCAAATGTCTTTTTCTCTTCTAAACCAAGTAAATTGCCTTTTAGCAAAATGTCTTGTATCTCTTTTGATGATGTACTTTGCTTCTTCTAAATCACATTTACCATCAAAGAAAGAAAAAACTTCTTTATATCCCAAGCCTTGCATAGAAACCAATTCTTTTGTATAGCCCCTATCTCTTAAATCAGAGACTTCTTGAACTAGTCCTTTTTCAAACATTTCGTCTACTCTTGTATCAATTCGGTTATACAAAATTTGTCTATCCATATCTAACATATAAAACAAAAAATTATAGGGTGATGTTTTCTTCTTCTCTTCTTCATTATGCTTTGATATTGGTGAACCTGTTTGATGGAAGTATTCTAATGCCCGTATTACACGCTTAACATTGTTTGGGTGAATAATCTTATAGGATTCTTCATCTACTTCCTTTAATAAGCTATGTAAATATTCATTTCCGTTTTCTGATGCTAATTTTTCAAGTGACCATCTATAGGAATTGTCGTTTTGAGTTTCCTCAAAGGATATATCATATAAAATTGCTTGAATATAAAACCCAGTTCCCCCTACAAGAATCGGGATTTTCCCTTTTTCTAAAATTTCATCAATGGCTTTTTTCGCTTTTTGTTGAAATATCCTAATATTAAAGGGCTCTTTTGGATCAATCATATCTATTAGATGATGCTTAATTCCCTGTTCTTCTTCTTTGCTGACCTTAGCAGTACCTATATTCATATACCGATATACTTGCATAGAATCTGCTGAAATAATTTCTCCATTGATTCTTTTTGCAAGTTCTACTGATAAGCTTGTTTTTCCTGATGCTGTTGGCCCAGCAATGATGATAAGTGGTTTTTTCATATTTACACTCCTACTGTATTCTTTTGAACTTCTTTTCTAATTCGTACTTAGTCATAGAAATGATTGTTGGCCTACCATGAGGACAGTTAAAAGGATTTTCTAGGAGCAAGAGTTCATCGATTAATTGTTGATATTCTAAACTTGTCATATGATCATGAGCCTTCACAGCGGCTTTGCATGCCATTGACGCAATCTCATTTATAAGTATACCATATTTTTCCTCTTTATATTCATTATCAAGTCTATCTAAAATAGTAACAAAATCATTTGGATGCATTGGTCGATCAAAAATATAAGGTACTGAACGAATTGCAATAGCATCCCCACCGAAATCTTCAATTTCAAAACCAATCTCTAAAAATAAATGTTGATGAAGATCCAATCTGATTTTTTCTTTCATGGATAAGTGAACAATCAATGGCTGAAGTAATTTCTGGGAATAGGCTGTTTTATCCTTTAGTCCTTTTATTATCTTATCATACAGAACTCGCTCGTGAGCTGCATGTTGATCTATAATATAATATTTATCTTTAAATTCAATAATCCAATAGGTACTAAACAATTGCCCGACAATTTTATGTTCCTTTGCAGTAGCAACGTCAGTGAAAAGTTCTTTTTTGTAGTCTATTTGTGTTCCTTTTAAGGCTTCGTTGTTCGATATACTTGCTTCAGGGATGTTCACACGTTGAACGATATTTGGGATACCCATCGATCTGTTGTTTTCATTTATATTCGATGAATCCTTTAACAGAATGCTTTCTTTTAGGCTTGAATACTGCTTGGACGCTTCTGAAACACTGTTATTGATTGGTTGAATCTTTGAAAAGTCCTTTGTAAAATTTGATGAATTTCCTTGTAACCTATTTGCTTCAAAGGGTTCAGGAATAGACCTGCCAATGATGGGTTTTGGTTGTTCTTTTCGTTTATCAAAGGTCACCTCTGGAATCAATTCGCTTGATACCAATGCTTTTGTAAGAGCGCTATATAATACATCATAGATTTCCTGCTCGTTATTAAAACGAATATCCATCTTCGTTGGATGAACATTCACATCAATGTATTCAGATAATATTTCTATATTAAATACTGTAAATGGGTATTGATGTATCGTTAATTTAGATTTGTAGGCATCCTCAATTGCTTTTTGGATCACTTTACTTTTTATATATCGCCCATTTATATAGTAATTTTCATAACTACGATTTGCACGACTAATTACAGGTTTACCAATATATCCTCTTATATGGAAATCTCCATTCAATTCATTTAACTCTATTAAATTTTTTGCGATATCTTTTCCAAATACAGTAAAAATACAGTCTTGTAACTGATTATTTCCTGATGTGTGCAGCTTAATTTGATTGTTATTAATGAATTTAAATGATACTTGTGGATTTCCTAACGCTAACTTATTCATCAAATCCGATACATATGCGGCTTCTGTTATTGGTGCTTTTAAAAACTTTCTTCTTACGGGTGTATTATAGAACATATTGTTGATGATAAAGGTCGTACCTTCCGGGCAACCAATTTCTTCGATACTCTTCTCAAATCCACCTTCAATAAGGTATCTAATACCGGTTAAGTGATCATAAGTTTTTGTAATCATTTCTACTTGAGATACGGATGCAATACTAGCAAGTGCTTCACCTCGAAAACCAAGGGATGAAACCGTAATTAAATCCTCAATATTTTTTATTTTACTCGTTGAATGTCTCAAAAAGGCGTTGCTAATATCTGAAGCATCAATACCAATCCCATTATCCGTAATTCTTATTGTAGAAAGACCACCTTCTTTAATTTCAACAGTAATTGCTGTGGCTTTTGCATCAATAGAATTTTCAACCAATTCTTTTACAATAGAAGCAGGCCGTTCAACAACCTCGCCTGCCGCAATTTTATTAATTGTATTTTGATCTAGTAATTGTATTTTCGACATAATTATCCTCTACTTTATTACCTTTTTTTGAAGCTCACTTAATAAGGTTAAGGCTTCTAATGGTGTAATATGATTCAGTTGAATGTTTTTTATCATACTAACAACTTCACTGTCTGTTGCATCAAATAAATTGAGTTGAATAGGTTGTTCCTTTCTCGGCTCAATAAGCTTTTTGCTATTCGTATGTGTTGCGATATCAGCATCCGTTAATTCTTGAAGTATTTCTTTAGCCCTTATGATCACATTCTCTGGAACTCCTGCAAGCTTAGCAACTTGAATTCCATAGCTTTTATCTGCACCACCTGGAATGATCTTTCGCAGAAATATAATATCGTCTCCCTTTTCTTTCACGGAGATACAATAATTAACTACTCCATCTATTGTTCCTTCAAGCTCAGTGAGCTCATGGTAATGGGTAGCAAAAAGAGATTTTGCACCTAAGGTATTACCGACTATGTATTCTACTACTGCCCATGCAATGCTAAGTCCATCAAAGGTACTTGTTCCTCTTCCAATTTCATCTAAAATAATCAAACTATCTTTGGTAGCATTCCTTAAAATATTTGCAACCTCTGTCATTTCAACCATAAAGGTACTTTGTCCAGAAGCCAAATCATCAGAAGCTCCAACTCTTGTAAAGATTCTATCTACAACACCAATTGTTGCTTCAGTTGCGGGCACGAAACTACCCATCTGAGCCATCAAAACAATTAAAGCAACTTGTCTCATATACGTTGACTTACCAGCCATATTAGGTCCTGTTATGATTGAAAATCTATGTTCTAGACTATTTAAATAAGTATTGTTTGTGATGAACAGATCATTGTTCATCATTTTTTCTACCACTGGATGTCTACCATCCTTTATTGAGATCCCTTGATCGTTGTCAATCTTTGGTCTTACAAAGTTTTGCTTGCTTGCCACATCACTTAAGGATTGTAATACATCAAGCAAGGATACTTGAACTGATGTCGTTTTAATACGTTCCACCGCTTCAGCAAGCTCATTTCTTATAGAGACAAATAGTTCATATTCAAGAGAAACTACTTTTTCCTCAGCGCCAAGAATCGTGTTTTCCATTTCTTTTAATTCTGGAGTTATATAACGTTCAGCATTGGCAAGCGTTTGCTTTCTTGTATAGCGTTCTTCTGGAACCATATCTAAATAGGACTTGGTTATTTCTATATAATAACCGAATACTTTGTTATAATTTATTTTTAAGTTTTTAATTCCTGTTACATCTCGTTCACGCATTTCTAAGTTTGCAAGCCATTCCTTGCCTTCTGTACCTGCGCTTCTTAATCGGTCAACCTCTGCATGATAGCCTGTTTTGATAATATGACCTTCTTTAATAGAAATTGGTGGGTCATCTTCTATTGCTTGATCAATTAATAAATACAAATCATCAAGTGTATCAAAATCCCTACATATTTCTTGTAATAATGAAGATTGACAATGATGAATACTATTTTTTATATAGGGTAACATTCCTAAGGATTGCTTAAAAGCGATTAAATCCCTGGAATTTGCTGTTTGACAACTAATTTTACTCATTAATCTTTCCAAATCATAGATCGGTGTTAATAGCTCTTTCAGTTCTTCTCTTAAGATTGGTTGTTGATACAACTCTTCTACTGCATCTAATCTTTTTTGAATAAGTTCTATTTGTTTTAAGGGTTGTTCAAGAAAGCTTCGAAGCATTCTAGCACCCATAGCTGTTTTGGTTTTATCCAAAACCCATAATAAAGAACCCCTTCTTTCTTTTTCTCGTAAGGTTTCAACTATTTCTAGATTTCTTCTCGTTGATAAATCAAGAACCATATAGTCATCCGCATCATAATAATGAATTTTAGTAATATGTTTAACACTACCCTTTTGCGTTTCAAATAAATAGTCTAAAAGAGCTCCTGAAGCGATCAAGGACTCCATATGTCCAGAAAGTCCAAGCCCTTCTATTGCACCCATTTTGAAATGATTTTGTAACACATCACTACATCGTTTTTTATCAAAGGACCAATCTTCTCTTATGCCAACATAGGCATGTACTCTTCTATTAAACATTTCTAGAAGATCTAAATGTGTTTCAAGTGATTTATCTAAAATAATTTCGGAGGGGCTGACTTTAGCAACCTCATCTATTAATTTTTGCTCTCCTGTAATACTTGTTGTATAAAAATCACCAGTTGTAATATCTACATATGCAACGCCAAAATGAACTACATTATTAAAAATACACATCAAAAAGTTATTTTTGGTTGCATCTAAGGATTGCATATTAAGATTTGTTCCTGGAGTTACAATTCTAACTACGTCTCTTTTCACAATCCCTTTTACTTCCTTAGGGTCTTCAACTTGCTCACAAATTGCAACTTTAAACCCCTTTGAAATAAGTTTGTTTATGTAATTCTCTGCTGCATGATGAGGCACCCCACACATAGGTGCACGCTCATCTTGACCACAATCTCTTCCAGTTAATGTAATTTCTAATGCCTTAGAAGCGAGTTGAGCATCCTCGAAAAACATTTCATAAAAGTCACCTAGTCTGAAAAATAGGATACAATCTTTATATTGCTCTTTTAAATCAAAGTATTGTTGCATCATGGGTGAATATGCTTTTGACATCTTGTTTACCTCATATTTATACTAATTCGCCGTTCAAATAGAAGGATTTAGCGCTAGTTATTTTGACAGATAGTATTTTACCAATTAACTCTTGTCCACCATTTAAATGAACTAAATGATTATTTGATAACCTACCAGATACTAGAGAAGGATTTTGTTGGTTTACCTCTTCAATTAACACATCATATACCTTTCCAACATGTGCTACACTTTTTTCATAAGCAATTGCATTCACAAGCTTTAATAATCTGTTAAACCTTTCCTTAGAAACAGCTTCTGGAATTTGTTCCTCCATAATCGCTGCTGGAGTGCCTGTCCTTTTAGAATAAATGAAGGTATACACAAAATCGTAGCCTACACTTTCTACTACCTCTAACGTATTGATAAAATCTTCTTCCGTTTCACCCGGAAAGCCAACTATAATATCTGTACTAAGTGCAATATCAGGGCAAGATTTTTTAACCTTGTCAACTAACTGCAAGTAATGCTCTTTGGTGTACTTTCTATTCATTTTTTCTAATATTGATGTACTGCCTGATTGGAAAGGCAAATGCAATTGATCACATAATTTTGTGGATTTTGCCATAACCTCAATGAGCTCGTCTGACAAATCCTTTGGATGAGAAGTCATAAATCGTATACGTTCAATACCTTCTATTTTCTCAATCTGAGTTAGCAGTGTCGCAAATGTTGTATTAACATCTAAACTTGAACCATAAGAATTGACATTTTGCCCTAAGAGCATAATCTCAACAACACCCTCTGATGCTAATGTTCTAATTTCATTTATAATGTCTTCTGGTGTTCTACTTCTTTCACGGCCTCTCACATAGGGAACTATACAATAGGAACAAAAATTATTGCACCCATACATGATATTAACACTTGCCTTGAAAGAAAGTTTTCTAATGCTAGGCAAATCTTCAACTATATCACCATGTTCCGTCCATATATCAAAAATGGTTTCACCAGTTTCTAATCTTGTTTCAATTAATTCTGCGACCTTATATAAATTATGAGTACCAAAAACCAAGTCAATATGCCTAAAGGATTGTTTTAGCTTTTGAACGACTGTATCTTGTTGCATCATACAACCACATAAAGCAATGAGCATATTGGGATTTTTTTTCTTGATATTTTTTAGGTATCCAATTCTTCCATATACCTTTAATTCGGCATTCTCTCGAACACAACAAGTATTATATATAACAAAATCCGCATCTTCTTCTATATCTGATGGAGTATATCCAATTTCTTCTAAAACCCCTTTTAGCTTTTCTGAATCATGGGCATTCATTTGACATCCAAGTGTAGTGATAAAATATGTTAAATTATTACCTTTCATTTTTTTGCTTAATCTACAGATAATTTCCTTTTGTCTATTGGCTTCTTCGTGACTTATTGTTACTTGTTCTCTCATTTAAGTGTTCCTTCCTAATATGTATCCAGTTAATTCTATCAATCTGTAATATCTCTATCATTTTACTGGATAATCAACTATTTTTCAACACTAAAATTAGGTAGTAGATGTTTCTAGATTATTTTTTAATCATATAATAAAAATGACGTACAACCTCATATGTTGTTGAGACCATTACGATTGCAAGAAATCCTTTGATAAACATCGAAATAAAATTGGTTATTGGAAATGAATTTGAAGGTAATAAAACATTATTTAAACTACTATTTAGTATTGCTGGATTACTAACCATTTTCAGTATTACCCATAATGTTCCTAAGCTAATAATAATTGTGACAACCCTAGAAAAAATGGTCCATTGTCTTGTTTTGAGATGATACACATAAACTAATATTTGAACGAACCAGAATATATTAACGTATTTCATATAATATTTCAATACCCCTAAGTCAAAAATAGGCATGATCGTGGATATATCTCCCGAAAAAGTATAAATCGCTATTCGTCTAGGGAATAAATTGAAAATGATAATCACAAGTGTTGTAAAGCAAAGCGCAATAATTGTTTCACGTCTTCTTAACCTATTTTTTATTGGTGGAACCACTCTCATATCCTTTGGATGCCATTTCATTTTAATCGCTTTGATATTAAATCTATTTTCATGATTAAAATACTGAATAAGTGCAAAAATTAACGTTACCGACCCAATCGAAATAAGAATTGCAGAAATCAGCTGCATCGGCAATTTAACAATAAGGGTATGGAAAGCGTCTTGTGCACAAATTACGGAAACAAGCGTGGTTATACCAATTGCAAAGCATACAGAAAATGTTACAACAAATAATAGTAAAATATATAATTCAAATAAATCCGGACCAATTAAATACTTATAATTTGGATAATATTTTTCAGCCATTTTAGTTGGAGATCCTAGTTCTAGGAAAACTTCAAAAACATCATCATCACTCATGATATATGAGTCCTCGTTTTGCAATCTCTTGTTGTTTATCGCATAACTAACAGAAGAACGTATTTCTTTTTCTATACTTTCTCTGTGCTTTTTAGGTAACTTTTCACATACAGCATAAACATAACGATCTATCCAATTATTCATTATCTAAATCTCCAATATGGTTTAAGTAGTCATTTGCCTTTTTCAGTCTTTTATAAGTATACATTTTTTCATCAGCAATTTTCATTAAATTATGTCCTTCTTCTCCATCTATAGGAAACTCTACAATACCATAGCTAAAGGATATCTTTTCTTTCTGTCCATTTATATTTAAATATGTTTCTGAAAAGTCTAGGTTTACTTCATACATTATTCTTTCAGCATCATGAATATGTTTTGATTTTAATAATATGAGGAATTCGTCTCCTCCATATCTTGCAAAAATATCTTCTTTATGTAAATGGTTTTTAACTCCCTCTGAAAAACGAATGAGTAAGTTATCACCCTGTTCATGACCATAACGATCGTTAATTCTCTTCAAATTATCTAAGTCAATTGAGACTAACGTAAAAAAATCCATTGGAGTAATATCCCCCATAATTTTTTCAATTAACTCGTTAAAGTACCTTCTATTAAAAACTTGTGTTAGTGTATCATACTTTAATAAATATTGATTTTCTTCTAAACTATCGTAAAGCTTAATCACTTTTTCGACCTCTGAAGCGAACAATTCAATGCTTTTTACATCTTCCGCTGAAAAAGCATCCTTCTTAATACTATCTGCGTTTATCATACCCCATAGCTTACCATTCACTATGATCGGAGTGCTGATCGTAGTTTGAATGTCTTTCATTCCAATAAGACTTAACAAAAGTTGATTTTCCTCTAAAACACTTTCTCTATTGTATTCAGATGAATTGTTGATAATTACAGTCCTATCAACCTTTCCTTTGGTTTCTTTGTATAAATATGTTTCTTCAAGTTTAAGAGAAATCTTTTTTAACATTTTCATATCAAAGCCCTTTGCAGCTTCAAAAGAAAAGACCTGATTATCAATAACCTTCAAAATCGAACCTTTATTTGCATTAGAAAGAGCCAATATAGCTTTATCGAGTATTAAGTCATATAGTTCTTCTCTAGTTTCAAGTTTTCCAGATTCGTTTAATAAATCATATAAAATGTTTTTCAAATTTAAGCTCTTAGATAGATTATGAAATGTCGCATAACTTTTAAAGAATTTTGATATTCCAATAAAGCTTAAAATGAATAATAAAATAAGTAAAAACAAGATAACCACCGAAGGGTATGTGTTAAAATCTTGCTTTATAGCGAAGGATACATTGATGTAAATGATAATACTTAGCAACACGAAATAAAACACAGCGTAATACTTCAATAATTTCTTGCTCATAAAATCACCTCAATCCGCATTAATCATTTGATTGAACTATTGCTAACAGGCCTTTTTTTATAGTAATGGCGCCCTGTTCACTTAGTATTTCATTGCTGATTCCAAAGGAGCTATTTCTTAAAAGTGTTGCATCTTGAAGCTTGTACTTCAAACCTTCTGTTGTAACTCCGTAAACTTTTCTTGAAATAGGAATTAATGAGATATATTTATAATCCTTTTTATGATATATACGGCTACTTCCGTCGCTTACTAATTCTATTGAATTTTTTGTGTCGACTATTTTTAGGTGCGCATGGCGTATAAATTTTTCTAGCATATAAATATTAGCTAAGGTATGATCTATCCGCAATCCGGTTGCACCTAATATGATGATTTTTTTGGAACCTTGTTTGATTGCATATTTTATAGCAATATGCGTATCTGTTAAGTCTTTTTCAGCAGAAAACCTGACTGTCTTGATACCTTGCTGAACAAAGGAATTAAATACTTCTTCATCAACAGAATCAAAATCTCCTAACAATACATCTGGTAATATACCTGCATTATATAAAGCATCCGCACCACTATCTGCACAGATAATAAGCTCTACTTGTCTTTTTTTTATTTGTTCCTTTAAAAAATCTAAAGGCAGATATCCTCCGGTAACAATTATAGTTTTCATATAGTTTACCTAATACTTTTTAAAAGCTTGTATGGATTCTGTTACATCCGGAGAACCAAATATCGCTGAACCTGCTACAATTATCTGTGCACCGGCTTGGACTACTTGCTCAACATTTTCTAAGGTTATTCCGCCATCTACTTGAATAACACAGCTTGAATCTGTTTTTTCTATCAATAGTTTCATCTCTTTAATCTTTCCTATAGATGCTTCTATGAAACTTTGCCCACCGAAGCCTGGATTTACTGACATAATTAAAACAAGATCAATCATAGGCAATATTGGTTCAATTGCTAAGCATGGTGTCGCAGGATTGATTGCAACCCCTACCTTAACACCCTTTTCTTTTATACTTGATATTAATCTATGCAAATGATTTGCACCTTCGTAATGAACAGTTATGATATCCGCACCGCTAGCAATGAAGTCATCAATATACCTTATAGGATCTTCTATCATCAAATGTACATCAAATACTTTTTTAGTACATTTTCTAATGGCCTTAATAACAATTGGTCCTAGCGTAATATTAGGAACAAAAGCTCCATCCATAACATCTATGTGTATATAGTCGCAGCCTGCCTCTGAAATTTTTTGTATTTCTTCCTCTAATCTGCCAAAATTAGCAGATAGTATTGAAGGAGCTATTTTTATCATTTTACCATCTCCTTATATCTTTTAATTCTTGATAAATTAATACATAGTTATTGTATCTTGATTCAGAAATTTCACCTTTTTGTAAGGCATTCTTTACCGCACAATGTGGCTCATTTAAATGATTACACCCCTGATACTTACAGCTATTACTATAATCAGTGAATTCAACAAAATAATTTTTCAATTCATCCTGCATTAATTCATCTAGGGACAATGAGCTGAAGCCAGGCGTATCTACAACATAACTGTCTTCTTTAAAGCAAATTAGCTCTGCATGTCTAGTCGTGTGCTTGCCTCTTTGGGCTTTTTGGCTTATTTCACCAGTTTCTAATTGTATTTCTTTTTGAATCAAGTTCAGTAAAGAAGATTTTCCAACTCCTGATGGTCCTGCAAAAACAGTGGTGGTATTATATAGTGCTTGCACCAACCCTTCAATTCCTTTACCTAATTTTGCACTCGTTGTAAAGACAGGATAACCTAAACGCTCATATGTTACTTTTATTTCTGCAGTGCTTTCTTCATTTAAAGTGTCAATTTTGTTAAAGCATATACTAGCAGGAATGTTTTCTCTTTCAACCATAATTAAAAAACGATCCAGCAAGTTCACATTTGGCTTTGGATGATTGACCGAGAAAACAATCAATACTTGTCCAATATTAGCCACTGTTGGCCTAATAAGCTGATTTTCTCTTGTTTTTATTTCTAATATATTGCCTTTTTTTTCTTCATTGGTTAAGATATCTATCACTACATTATCACCAATCAATGGCTTTATATTTTGATTTCTAAAAAGTCCTCTAGCTTTACATTCATATACACCGTCTCCTGGTACATGAACATAATAAAAGCCTGCTATGCCCTTGATGATTTTGCCTTCCATTAATTAGCCACCTCGTCAAAATTAACAGTATTGGTGTATTCTTTTACACCATCTAAATAAACCTCAACGGTTGCTTTTCCAGCACCATTCACATTAACGACAATTGGAAAATCATCTCTAACAACAGTGTTTGAGTAGACGATATTACTTTCCCCATTACCTGGTATTAGATATACTTCTAATAATCCACTTGTAGCATCGGCTGGCAACAAATCTGTTATCGTGATTCGTTTCTGTACGGATGATTTTCCTGTACTAACAACCATATTAACAACATAACCAGATTCAATTTCTTTACCTACATCCACATTAGTAGCAATAATATCACCTTTCTTAACAACATCATTTGGAACATAAGTAATCGTTCCTTTTACCAGACCCTTTTCCTCTAAAATTTGAAGGCCTTTTGCTTCGGAAATCAATGTAATATCAGGCATTTTTACCAAAACTTTTTCCTTACCTTGACTTATATAAATTGTAACTACCGAATTAAGTTCAGCTAATTTCAATGCTTCTGGCTCTTGCCTAATTATTTCACCTAAGGGAACTACGTCATGATTTTCCATTTGTCTACGTGATTGAAATCCACTATCATGTAAAATTTTCTCTGCTTCATCAAAAGGTAGATTCGTAACATCAGGCACCGTAGCCGCGTCTTGTCCTTTACTAACTACCAAATCTAAAATAATCTTTTCCCCTTTTTCAGTAGCAACTTTACCAGTTTTAGATTGTTTAAAAACATAGTTCTCAGGTTGGTCTGGAGAAAACTCATAGGTTTCTTCGTTATACTCTATACCTTTTTCATCTAATTGTGCCTTCGCATTTTCTATTGTTAAGCCCACCACTACTGGAATGTCTATTTCTTTTGATGATGGTTTTAAATGACTTTTTGTCCAAGCATTGTAGGATACAAAGAATATAATACCTACAACAATCATTGCGCTTAATATCCCTAAGAATACTACCAACTTATTCATTTTTTCTTGTTTAGGTAGTTCTTCTTTACCAGAAACTTTTCTAATATGTTCAAAATCCGCTGCTGACATTTCCAAAGTAGGAGAATCATCTTCGAATTTATTGATATTTACAAATTCTTCACTTGGGAAATCTTGTGCTTTCTTCAAATCCTCTAACAAACTTTCAGCTGAAGGATATCGCATTTCAGGTTTCTTTTGAGTGGCTTTAATAATAATTTGTTCTAGCGCTTTACTAATATTAGGGTTCTTTTCTCTTGGTTGAGGAAGCCTATCATGAATATGCTTAAGCGCTACTGATACTGGTGAATCAGCGACATATGGCATTTCACCTGTTGCCATTTCATACATCGTTATACCGAGCGAATAAATATCACTTTTTTCATCACAAAAACCGCCTCTAGCCTGCTCTGGGGCAATATAATGTACGGAACCTGTAGTAACATCATTTACGATTATTGTAGATTCTGTGGCGATTCTGGCAATACCAAAATCTGCAACCTTAACTTTACCGTCATTGGTTATAATAATGTTTTGAGGCTTAATATCTCTATGGATAATATGATTTGCATGAGCATGTTCTAATGCTGAAGCAATACATGCAGATAGTTTCATTGTCTCGACATCATCTAGGTTACCCTTTTCTTTAATATGTTCTTTTAAGGTTTTACCTTCTAAGAATTCCATTACTATGAAGTGAACCTTATTTTCATTCCCAACATCATATATATTAACAATATTACTATGAGATAGACTTGCAGCTGATTGAGCTTCTGCTTTAAAGCGTTTTACAAAAGCTTCATCCAAACAATATTCTTCTCTTAGAATTTTTATTGCAACAAATCTCTGAAGCTTTGTACATTTGGCTTTATATACTTCTGACATACCGCCTGTTCCAACTTTTTCAATGATTTGATATCTATCATTAATCAACATTCCCGTTTTAATCATCATTTCACCTCATTTCTAGTTTTTGATCTCTATAATTAGTAATGTAATATTATCTGTTCCGCCATTTTTTATAGCCTCTTTAACTAACACATTACCTTGTTCTTTGATTTCCATACTAGAGCTAAGTATTTCGAATATTCTTTCATCCCTTACCATGGTAGTAAGACCATCAGAGCAAAGAAAAATTTTCGAAAGCTCTTTCGTACTTAGTTTAAAGATATCTGGATCAGCACGATGGGCTATGCCTAATGCTCTGGTTATTTTGTTTTTAGCTGGGTGATGAATGCTTTCATCCCTAGTTATTTCACCAACTCTAATTAGTTCTTCAACATAGGAATGATCAATCGTGATTTGTTTAAGTGAATTGTCTGTAACATATAGTCTACTATCCCCAATATTAGCCACATATAGGACGTCATCAATTATAGAGCATGCTACCATTGTAGTGCCCATGCCATTCATTTCACTCGTATGTATTGATTTCTCATATATAACATTGTTAGCATATTGGGTTGCTTTTATAAATATTTCTTCTGTTGTTTCAGCACTTGAGCATTTTTTTACATAGCCAACAAACTCTTCTACAGCAAGCTTAGACGCCACTTCGCCTGCATTATGCCCACCCATGCCGTCTGCAATAATAAAGAGATTAGGTAGTATACCAATAGGATCCTTTGACATAAAATAATTGTCTTCATTGATTTCTCGAACAAGACCAATGTGTGTTATTCCAAATGTTTTCATAATCCCTCCTAAACATATTAAACCAACAATATGATTCAAGTTTTACCTGAATTATTTATTGTTTTTTTCTACATGTGATCTTCTGAGCTGTCCACAGGCAGCATCTACTTCTTCACCTAAAGCTCTTCTAACTGTTGTAGTGATTTTTTTGCTTTCTAAAATTCTTTTAAAATTTTTCACTGCAGCATCATCACTTTTCTCAAAAGGTTTTCCCTCTACCTTATTCATTGGTATTAGATTTACGTGACATAACATACCTTTTAATCTTCTTGTTAATAAATATGCATCATCTTTTGTGTCATTTACTCCTTTGACCAAACTATACTCAAAGGTAATTCTTCTGTTAGTGGTTTTTGTATAGTATTGACAACTAGCCATTAATTCTTCATAAGTAAATTGATGTACGATAGGCATAAGTTTCTCTCTAACCTCATCGTCTGCGCCATGAAGAGATATTGCTAAATTCACGCCTGTATTCTCATCAGCAAAATCATATATTCTAGGGACAATACCACAGGTTGAAACAGTAATGCTTCTTTGACCTATGTTTCTACCTTCCTTTGAATTGATTATTTTAATGAATTTCATTAGGTTGTCGTAATTATCAAAAGGTTCACCTGTTCCCATTACAACAATATTAGATATTTTTTCGCCTGCGTTTTTTTCAATCGCATAAATTTGTTCTAACATTTCTGATGGTTTTAAATTTCTAACCAATCCACCAATTGTGGATGCGCAAAACTTGCAGCCCATTTTACAGCCTACTTGAGAAGAAATGCATACTGAATTACCGTGCTTATATGACATTAATACACTTTCAATTACTTGATCATCATCAAGTTCAAAAAGGAATTTCTTTGTTCCATCTTCTTTTGACTTTAAGCAATCTAATTGATCAACGTTAACAATATTACAGGTATCTGTAAGCTTTGTAATTAGCTCTTTTGATAAATTTGACATTTCCTCAAAAGATTGTGCACCTTTTTGATGTAACCAAGTGTATATCTGACTGCTTCTGTACTTTTTTTCGCCTATAGATAAGATAAATTCATTTAGTTCATCTAAATCCATAGATTTAATATCTATTAATCTACTCATATTTTATGCCATCCTTTTCATTTTTGCAATAAAAAAACCATCTGATACTTCATTTATCGGGAGCAATTGCAAAAAACCTTTGTCTTTCGCTGTATTTAGTCCGTTTTTTAGCTCATAATCAATTGGAATTAGCTCATAGTTAGAATTATTGTCTAAGAACCACTCAATATTTTTGCCGTTTTCCCAGTTATTGATTGTACAAGTACTGTAGATCAATACTCCGCCAATTTTTACGTATTTACTTGCAACATTTAATATCTCTCTTTGAACTTTAATTAAGCTAGAAATACCCTCTAGAGAAACATTATATTTTATATCCGGCTTCTTCTTAATAATACCAAGACCAGAGCAAGGAACGTCGGTTAGAACGATATCTACTTTATTTTCCAAGTCTAAATCTGAAACTGTTGCATCTTGTTTAGAAATTTCTACATTTGCAATTCCTAGTCTTGAACAATTTTCTTTAATCTTTAAAATCTTGCGGTCAGATAAATCTCTAGAATAGATTTTACCATTATTGTGCATCATTTGTGCCAAATGTGTGGTCTTCCCCCCTGGGGCGGCACAAACATCTAAGATTACGTCACTGTCCTTTGGACCTGCGATTTCACCTACTAACATTGAACTTTCATCTTGAACTTGAAACAAACCTTTCTGGAAAGCTTTCAAGTTTTTAATTGCACCTACACCTTCTAAATAATAAGCATAAGGTAAAAGGTGTCCCTCAGAAACTATAAGTTGATCTTCCGCTAAGCTTTTGAGTAGCTCGTCTCTTGAACCCTTTATAGCATTATGACGAATACATAATCTCGGAATTTTCAAACTATCTTCAAGTATTTCCCTAACGATGATGTAATCATATTGCTCTAGCAAATATTCCACCAACCATTTTGGAAAGGAATACATGATTGATAAATATTCTGATTTACTGATATCCTCATTTGGATAATTTATAGAAGCTATGTTTCTTGAAACATTTCGCAGAACACCATTTACAAATCCAGCTAAATTAACCATCTTACGTTTTTTAACTAGCTTAACACTTTCGTCAATGGCAGCGCTATGAGGTACATGCTCCATAAAGAGCATCTGATATATAGACATTCTGAGAATAAGTAGAATTGGTTTTTTTAACTTGTTCGTTTTCACCTTAGAAAACTGATTGATAATATAATCTATCTTAATTTCATATTCCACTGTTCCATAAATAACTCGATTTATAAAGGCTTTTTCTTGTTGTGTTAATGTAAGCATATTAAAGTGGCCTTCTAATGCATCATTTATAAATATATTGCTCGTTTCTAGTTCTTCTAAGATTTTTAAGCATACGTTTCTTAAATTAATTGTTATCATCTCCAAACTATATTTATTAACTTCAAATGGTTGATGTTTGCACCTTACTTAATTAAAATTATAACCAACATTTAATGTAACACCTCTTAAAAAAGAAGCTGCATCCATTTTGTTTTTACCTTGTAGTTGAAGTTCTTTTATAAAAAGAGCATTTTCGTTACATTTAATAATAAAACCTTCATTTTTAACAATATCAATGATTGTACCTGCTTTGATGGTATTGTCATTGACAGTTACAAGCTCTGCTTTCCATATTTTAAGCATTTTATCCTCGTAATAAGTATAGGCACTTGGCCAAGGGTTTAATCCTCTAATTAATCTTTCAATTTCTATCGCACTATTGTTCCAATTTATTTTACCTAATTCCTTTGATAACATAGGTGCATAACTAGCAGCTTGATGATCTTGGCAGATTCTTGTTATTGAACCCTCTTCCAACTGCTTCAAGGTACGTATTAATAAAGGTCCGCCTAATATACTCAATTTGTCATGTAGGCTTCCTCCAGTCTCATCCTTATCTATCTCAATTGCTTCTTTTAATAACATATCACCAGTATCTAACCCGATATCCATAAACATTGTCGTTAGGCCAGTTTCCTTTTCACCATTCATAACAGACCATTGTATTGGGCCTGCTCCTCTATATTTCGGCAGTAAGGATGCATGCACATTAATGCAACCGAATTTAGGAATCTCTAATAATGCTTTTGGTAGTATTTGTCCAAAAGCAATAACAACAATTACATCTGGTTGTAATTCCGTTAAAAGTTGAATGAATTCAGCTTCCCTAACCTTTTTTGGTTGGAAAACAGGTATATTGTACTCTAGTGCAACCTCTTTTACGGGTGTATGAGACAGCTTATTGCCTCTTCCCTTAGGCTTATCTTGTTGTGTTACAACAGCAATAAGTTCATGCTCAGAGCCAATTAATGTTTTAAGTGTGGGTACTGAAAAATCTGGAGTTCCCATAAAAATAATTTTCATTTCATCACCTTATTCTTCTTCTGTAATGTTTTTTGCTATATCAGTAAAAAGTATTCCATTTAAATGGTCAATTTCATGACAAATTGCTCTAGCTAGCAGATCTTCACCTTCAATTGTAAATATCTCTCCATCTAGATTCAGCGCTTGCGCTTTTACTTTTGCTGGTCTAGTTACTTCGCCAGCTTTTCCTGGAAGACTTAAACATCCTTCTTGATTAACTTGTTCTCCTTCTTGATATACAATCTCAGGATTGATCATAACAACCGGGCCTTCCCCTGTATCAATAACAACAAGCCTTTTTAATAAACCAACTTGTGGTGCTGCTAACCCTACACCTTCCGCTTCATACATCGTATCAAGCATATCTCCAGCTAATGTTTTTACATTATGGGTTATTTCATGTACTGGTTTGGATATTTTCCTTAAAATTGGGTCATCATCTGTACGTATTTTTCTAATTGCCATTTCGAACCTCCTAGAAGTTTTTATATTAATTGGACATCATAGAATTGATGTCAAGATTTATTGTCATATGTTGCCATAAATTATCCTTAAGAATCATTGTATTTAATTCATATAGCAACTGATTTAATGCCTTGTATTCTTTTGATTTTATAATAATGCGCCATCTGTAAGCGTTTTTTAGTTTAGAAACATTAGCTGGTGTTGGTCCTAGTACTAACAACTCTTTTTGATCAATTAATTTCATGATTAAATGCTTTAATTGCATCGCATCTTGTATCAAGGCAGCTTCATCTTTTGAACTCATTAAAATTGTTGCTATATTAGAAAATGGAGGATATCCCATCATTTCTCTAAACATGATCTCGTTATGATAGAACTTTTTATAATTTTGTTCCATTGCACATTGCAAGCTATAATGGTCTGGTGAATAGGTTTGAATGATAGCCTTGCCCTTTTTTGCTCCTCTACCTGTTCTTCCAGTTACTTGTGTTACTAATTGAAAGGTTCTTTCACAAGCTCTAAAATCATTGATATACAAAGATAGGTCCGCGGCTATTACACCAACCACAGTAACATTTTCAAAATGATGTCCTTTAGCTACCATCTGTGTACCGATTAAAATATCCGCATCACCATTTTCAAATTGTCCAAGGATATTTTCAAAATCGTTTTTCCGTGATGTAGTATCAAAATCCATTCTAAGTACTTTCGCATTTTTGAACTCATTCTTTATATAATTCTCTACCTTTTGAGTACCAATTCCAAATTCTTTTATATATTTTGATGTACAGTTGGGACATATTATTATTTTATTAATTGTATTCCCACAATAATGACAAATCATTTTTTCTTGATTAGAATGATACGTATATGGAATGTCACAACTTGGACATTTTACCACGTATCCACATTTTCTACAAGATACAAAGCTTGAGTGACCCCTACGATTGATAAATAATATGATCTGTTCTTTTCTATTTAAAGCAGCCTCTATATTTGTTTTTAGTGAATGGCTTAATATAGATTTGTTTCCTAATAGTAATTCTTCTCGCATATCAACAATGTCTACTGACAATGAAGCATTTTCTATAGCCTTATCTGTAAGCTCGAGTAACGTATATTTTCCATCTAACGCTTTGTAGTAACTTTCTATTAAAGGTGTTGCAGAACCTAATACGACAGGACAGCTTGACATACTACTTCTTTTTATCGCTACTTCTCTCGCATGATACTTAGGAGGCATTTCAGATTTATAGGTCATTTCATGCTCTTCATCAATAATGATAATTCCTAATCTTTCAAAAGGTGCAAAAATTGCCGATCTAGGGCCAATCATAATTGAGATTTTTCCTTCTTTAGCCTTTCTCCATTGATCATACTTTTCGCCTTGAGATAATTTGCTATGAAGTACACCAATAATATCTCCAAACCTTCCAATAAATCTACTCACTGTTTGCGGTGTTAAGCCTATCTCTGGAATTAGAACAATCGCTTGTTTACCTTCTGAAATCACTTGTTCTATTACCTGCATATATACTTCAGTTTTTCCACTGCCAGTCACACCATGAAGCAAAAAGACCTCATTCTTACCGTCTCGGACAGCGCTTTCAATTTTATAGATTGCTTTTTGTTGATTGTAATTTGGCATTATCTTCTCAGTTTTATTCATTTTTAATGAATTAAATGGATTACGATATGCTTCATGGTCTTCGATTTGTATAAACCCGTTTTTCTCTAGAGTTTTTAAGACCGATTTAGAAATTCCTGTATCTTGTAAAATGTCTTTTTCAAGCATTTCATCATGATTTATAAGTAAATTAAAAAATAATATTTTAGTTTTCCATTTCATATTAGAATTGTTCTCTTCAATTAGCTTTTGAAGAGCTTCTAACGAGATATTTCTTTTGATTTTTCTGCTGTACTTCTTATTCAATTCCTGGCTAGAGGGTATCATACTTTTTAATGCTGCTTGCATGCCACAGGTATAACGTCTTTGCATCCAGTAAGCAAGCTTAATTAAATCGCTTTCAACGTTGACACTTGAATTGACATTGGTAATGGATTTGAGTTTTGCTTCATCAAATTGTATTTGATCAGTTAGTGAAACAACATATCCTTTTACATCTCGATTAGATGGTCCGAACGGAATTGTTACTATACTGCCAACATCTACTGAACCTTGTAGGGCTTCAGGTATTAGATATGTGAATGGTCTGTCTAAGCTTTTAGTGGATATTTCTAAAATAACATTGGCATATTTTTTCATTGGTATTCATCCATTCTTTCTATTTACTATTGGCAAAGATCCAGTCTTACGTAATCGTTTTTCATTTTACGATAAACTTTTCTGTATAATCAATATGTAATAAAATATCATAATGAATATTATACCACAATGATATTAGGCAAACAATGTAGAATGCACTTGAGCTTCTTCATTTTTTCTAGTTTACTATTAAGCTTTGGATATGTACTCGAACGAAGTAAAAGCCCTCACAAAAATCGTAAGGGCTTAACAAATCAAAATAAGCTTTCACAACTAAACTACGTCAATAAAACCTTCATAAAGCTCCCAAACAGCATTTGTTAACGGTCTAGGGGACTTCTTACTTATCAGTGGCTCTTCACCATCAACAAGCTGTCTAGCTCTCTTGGCAGTTGCAATAACAATTGAATATCTACTTACAAGTTGATCTTTTGTTAAATTTCTCTTATTAATTGTACTCATTAAATCTGTATACGATGGATGTAACATTTTTAATTATCTCCTTTCAAGAGTTCTTCAAATTCTTTTTTAAACTTCTTTTTAATATCTTTGTTTCTAGTAACTCTTTCATGTTCAGCAACAATAATCCCATGGATATGAGCTACACTTTCTTCTAAACCATCATTTATAACGATATAATCATAATCGTCAATCGCATCAATTTCCTGATAAGATTTTTCTAAACGCTTTCTAATAATATCAGGTGTTTCTGTGCCACGATGTATGAGTCGCTGTTTAATTTCATGGGCGGTAGGCGCTGTTACAAAAACCAGTAAACTATCCGGGTATTTGTTTCTTACCTGCAATGCCCCATGCATTTCAATTTCCAGTATAACATCATTTCCGTTTTTTAATTTCTCATTTACATATTTTCTTGGTGTTCCATAATAATTATCGCAATAAGAAGCCCATTCAATAAGCTCATCATTTTCGATCATTGTTTCAAACTCTTCTTGTTCAATGAAATAATAATGTTCCCCCTCTATTTCGCCTACTCTTGCTTTGCGAGTAGTTGCAGAAATTGATAAGGAAAATAAATTGCTTTCAATCAGCTTCCTAACGATTGTTCCTTTACCAGCACCTGAAAAACCTGAAATAATAATAAGTATACCTTTTCTTTTCATATGATTTTCCTATCTTTTTTCGTCATTATTTTCCAATCTGCTTACTATTGTTTCTACTTGTATGCCAGATAACATAATATGACCAGTAGTCATAATAATAACAGCTCTAGTTTTTCTACCAAAAGTAGCATCTATAAGCTTATCTTGTTCTCTAGCACTTTGAATCATTCTTTTGATTGGTGCGGATTCTGGATTAACGATTGAAATCACCTTATCCACCATCACTACACTACCAAAACCGATATTAATAAATTGTTTATTATTCATATGATATCACTCTATATTTTGAATTTGTTCTCGAATTTTTTCAATTTCTGTCTTTAAATCTAATGCTTGGTTTGATATATCAATCGCATTTGCCTTTGATAATATTGTGTTCGCTTCTCTGTTCATTTCTTGAGTTAAAAAATCAAGCTTTCTGCCAATAGGAACATCCGTAGCAAAAGAATTTTTCATGTGTTCGATATGACTAATCAGTCTTACGATTTCTTCATCAATACAAGCTTTATCAGCAAAAATCGCTACTTCTTGAGCTAGTCTTGACTCATCTACAGAGGCATTTTCCAACAAATCTTTAATTCGAGATTCTAATTTTTCTTTGTAAGCCACTACAATTTGGGGTGCTTTCTCTTTGATTTCATTCAGCGCTTGGAACATAATATCTAATTTTTTTAACATATCTTCTTTAAGAAGATTTCCTTCAATAGATCTAGTTTCAATTAATTGATCGCTACTATTGTCTAATGCTCCCTTTAGTATACTCCAAAGCTCTTCTTGATCATCATCTTGCTCTTCTACAACCAATACATCTGGATATCTTGTCATATGAGATACTTTTATGTCATTTTCAAGATCAAATTCTTCACTAATCAGTTCGAAATACTTCAAATATTCTTTGGCTAATTCAGCATTAAACTTGATATTTTCTAGTTTGTCTGAGTTGTCTTCATAAGAAATAAATACATCAATTTTTCCTCTTGATAATTTTTGCTTGACATAGCTTCTGACTTCGTTTTCTAAAAAGCCTAACTTTCTTGGCATTCTTACGTTAACTTCACAATACCTATGATTAACAGATTTCATTTCAACAATTATTTTTCTCTTATCTTTTTCAAACTCGCCTCTTCCAAAGCCTGTCATACTCTTTATCATGTAATCAACTCATTTCGTATTTAATAATTTGCACAGATAGTATATTATAACCCAACCCAACAACTTAGTCAAGAAAATCATCTACTTTACCTGACTGCCGCTTTTCTAATTACATCTGTCAATTATACTTTATTAAAGTTGAAAATTCAACGGGTTTTAAAGAGAGACTTTCATGCTATATACCTCGTATGATATAATAAATAAAAATAATATCGGAGGCGCAAAAATGATTAAACATATTGTAATGTGGAACATCAATGAAGATGAATCTAAAGAAGTTGTTATGAACGCTTTAAAGGAAAGACTTGAAAATTTAAAATGTGAAATCGACTTTATTCAAGCTTTAGAGGTTGGATTTAATTATAATGTCACCGCTCAAGCTCATGACGTGGTATTGTATTCTGAATTTCTTACAAAGGAAGATTTAGATGCATATGTTGTTCATCCTGCGCATAAAAGAGTTGGTGAATATGTTAGAAGTGTAGTGAAAGATCGTGTTGTTGTTGATTATGAGATATAGTATATATATCTTCTTTATAGTACTTTAGCAGAATTAACTACAATGATAAAAAACATCCTAAAGTTAGCTTTTTGAAAAGACATTTTTAGGATGTTTTTTTATACTGAAAATCATTACATCATAACTATTAATTTTTAATTTTCTTCCCAATCAATTTCTGATAGTTTTGTAACTTTGATTTTTTTGAAGTCTATGCTGTCCAACGATTCTTTTACATCTACTAAATGATAAGATGACATGGCAAATGATATATCTGCATATCCTTCTACGATTGATGTATTAACACCTATCAATTCGCCTTTGCTATTGAATAACGGACCACCACTATTTCCTGGTGCTAATGGTAGGCTAGATTGTAATATTCTTGCATCGCCATCAACTATTATATTTTGAAACAATCCGATTGTAACCGTATTGAATAATCCCATGGGACTACCAATAGCAACAATTTCATCTGCCTTTGTCATAGCATCTGGGTTTCCTAGCTTAACTGGCTCTCCGAATTTTTCTTTTAGTTTTAGTACTGCTATATCAATGGATGGATTTAAGACTACAACGCCTGCAACTTCAAGCTCCGTACCATCAACTAATCTTACAGTTAAACTCTTTTGCTTATGTATTACATGTACATTCGTAACAACGATACCTTCACACAGAAAGAATCCAGAGCCTTGCGAAGTATCACCTAAAATTGCAACCGTCTTCGAATCATTTTCCTTGATGATACTTTTCAGGTCTAAATCTGTACCTGGTGAAGAAGCCGCCCCCTCACTTTCATCCATTATGATTGAACTCTCTACAACTACACCATCTGAATTCTCTGTTACATCAGCGTCAATAATTGTATCTACTTCTTGAGATTTACCTTCAAGTTTTGCTTCAAATGATTGCAAAAACTTATCAGACTTTCTATAGTCCTCATATAAGTCCCAAGGTGCATAGGTCGTCCAACTATCAACCTTCCAACCATCTTGTTCTTTTATTACTGTTAACGTACCATAATACTTGTTTTTATATCGTTTGTCATAATCGTAACCATTTTCATAAGTAAATCCTTCAAATGTGAACACTGCTCCTATCTTATAGAAACCATCACCACCAGATAAAATCTTTACACTATCCCAGGTTTTAGGCATACTATAATAATCGCTTGGAACATCTGATTGAATCAAATCCATTGAATAATAGTCTGGGTCTTCCTTTTCATCAGAGGAAGCATATCTTTCATAAAATGAAGGATAATCTAAATCATAAAAACCTTCATAATCCGGATCTTCTATTTTGAAATCTTTATATAGGATTTCACCATCTTCTTCAACTGAATTCCTCATCTTAAACCAATTGGTATAAAACCCTTTCGCAAAGTCAATTACCTCTGTTGCCTCTTCGGTTACATTTTTAGCAGGAGCATCATCATATGTATTGACATCCCGAAAGTTTTCAAGAGATTCATTGTCTAAATCATCAGAGGATACCTCAACCGAATCGTCGTCATCATCTTTTGATGATTTATTACTAGGTTCTATAAATGATTTACAACCTGATAATGATAATAACATTATTAAAATGAAAGAAAGAATAGTTGTCTTACATAGGAATGCCTTTAACATTTCTCAATTACCTCCTCACTTTATAATTGCTTGCACATCGGTTAAATTATTTTAACTCCTTTAGCACTTGGTAAAGAAATATCAGTCCTTGCTTAGCTGCATTTGTACGAACTTTCATACGATTACCATTTAATTGCAATCTTTTAATAAAGGTTTGATCCTTGTAAGCTATGGCGATATAAACTAATCCAACTGGCTTATCTTCTGTACCACCTGAAGGACCTGCTATTCCTGATATTGCCATCCCTATATCAGATTGGGATCTTTCTTTAATACCTAATGCCATTTCTTTTACTACTTGTTTACTAACTGCACCATAAATATCTATGGAGTCTTTGTCGACACCCAATTCTCTTATTTTTGATTCATTTGAATATACAATTTTCCCATCTTTGAATACCTTTGATACTCCTGGACAATTGACTAACATACTTGCAAATAATCCACCTGTACATGATTCAGCAACTGAAATAGTTTGATTATAAGTATTAAGAAGTTCTACAATAATTTCTTCTAGCTCTTTTTCATCAGTAGTATAGATATACTTATTTAACTGCTTTCTCATTTCTATTTCAGATGATGCAATCAGTTTCAGCGCTTCATTTGTATTATTGGCTCTTGCCGTAATTCTAAAATGCACCTCAGAAAGTTTAGCATATGGAGCAATAGATGGGTTTGTTTGTTCATCAATCATATTTTGAACCAGCTCAGCGGCAGTACTTTCACCAATTCCAATAAGCTTCAATGTTTTTGACACGATACAATCTTTGGATGATTTTTTAATATATGGAACTACACTTTCTTCGAACATTGGAATAAGCTCATTTGGAGGTCCTGGCAAAATAATAAAGATTTTTTCACAACTTTCTATTAATACTCCCGGTGCTGTACCATTGTTATTATTTAGAATGATTGCACCTTCGGGTATGAAAGCTTGCTTCAAATTATTATTTGACATTGGTATATCTCTGTACGCAAAGAATTTTTTAAGTTTTTTTTCTTGATCCTTATTCATATTAAGTGGTAAGCCTAGCGCCTTAGCTACAGTTTCTTTGGTAATATCATCGCTTGTTGGTCCTAAGCCACCAGAAAGTATAATTAAATCACTTCTGTTTTTTGCATAATTGATGGCCTGAATTAGTCTATTTTCGTTATCACCTACAACAGTTTGATAATATACAGATACACCTAAGTCAGCTAGTCTTCTGCTTAAATATTGGGCATTTGTATTTAATATGTCACCTAATAATAGCTCTGTTCCAACACAAATAATTTCTGCAATCACAAATATCCCTCCATAATATGAGTTAAATTCTATTCTTTAAAAACTTCTTTGTTCTGAACGATATAATCAAGTGCAGATATAATTGTTAATATAAGTGATGCATAGATTAGTACTAGCTCGATATATTCTATATATTTAAATTGAAATTGAAATAACACAACAATAATCATTATCATAGTTGTAAAGGTTTTAATTTTGCCCCACCAACCTGCCGCAATCACTTTGCCTGAAGTTGCTGCTAGTAATCTTACACCACTAATAACAAATTCCCTACTGATGATTACAATAACAATCCATGCAGCAATATCACCTGTTTCTACTAGATAAACTAAAGCTGCTGATACCAAAAGCTTATCAGCCAGGGGATCCATAAACTTCCCAAAATTAGTGACAAGATTCATAGAACGAGCTAAATATCCATCTAACCAATCTGTTGCACTCGCAATGATAAAAATACTAACTGCCACATAGTTTGCATAATTTTCAGGGAATACATATAAAACAATCAAAAAAAATGGTATTAGTATCACTCTTAACATCGTTAACTTATTTGCTATATTCATCTTTTATCTCTCCTATTAAGTCATATTCACTTGCTTCATTTACTTGAACCTTTACAATTTGACCTGTCAACAGTTCATATTCACAACCTACAAAGACAACCCCATCAACATTTGGTGCATCCATATATGACCTTCCGCAATAAATCTTATCATCTGGCAAATATCCTTCAATCATAATATCTAGCGTTGCACCTACCATGCTTTTGTTCTTTTCTAGCGATATATTTTGCTGAGCAAGCATCAATTCTTTTTTACGTGATTTTTTTACTGCTTCTTTAATTTGACCTTTCATTGTCGCAGCTTTCGTACCCTCTTCTAAGGAATATGTGAAAACCCCAAGGCGATCAATCTTATATTCCTTTACAAAATCTTTTAATTCTTCGAATTGTTCTTTTGTTTCACCAGGAAACCCTACAATTAATGAACTTCTAATGCAAATATTCGGGATTTGATTCCTCAACCTTGTTATGACATTTATAATCGTTCTTTTATTGCTTTTTCTAGCCATATTTGACAATATACTGTCGTTAATATGTTGTATCGGTATATCAATATATTTCATAACCTTATCTTGTATTTTCATTACTTCAATGAGTTCATCAGTGATGTCTTCTGGATAGCAATAAAGCAATCTAATCCATTCCAAACCTTCAATTTTACATAACTCATTGATCAACTCAGGTAACTTTTTTTCTTTATATAGATCGATGCCATATTTTGTTGTGTCTTGCGCTACCAAGATAATTTCTTTTTTGCCTTGTTTTACTAAATGTTTTGCTTCTTCAACTAAACTCTCAATATGCCTACTTCTAATATTCCCTCTCAATTGAGGTATGATACAGTAAGTACAATTGTTGTTACAGCCTTCAGCTATTTTTAAGTAAGCATATGCAGTTGTTGTACTCGACATTCTTTTTAAATATGCTTCTGGAGAATAGTTAATATCTTTAAACGAACTGACCTTTTCTTTATCTAACACCTTTTTAATTGTAGTGACAATCTCATCGTAATTTGAGGTTCCTAGAATTCCATCTACCTCCGGCATTTCTGCCAGTAGTTCGTCTTTGTACCTTTCTGTTAAACACCCTACAACAATTAACCCTTTACAATTACCCGTTTCTTTATATTCTGCCATTTCTAATATAGTTTCAATGCTTTCTTCTTTAGCGTCATGAATAAAACTACACGTGTTAACAATAATAATATCTGCTTCTAGTTCCTCACTTGTGATAACATATCCTTCTTCATTCATCATTCCAAGCATAACTTCACTATCTACTAAGTTTTTGTCGCAACCTAGTGAAACGTAAAAGATTTTTACACTCAATTAATTTGCCTCCAATATTTATTAACTTATTTATTTTGTTGCTGCCAAAACACAGTTTTTCATTAACATTGCGATAGTCATTGGACCTACTCCGCCAGGAACCGGCGTTATTGCGGAGGCTATATCAAAACACTCTTCATATGCAACATCTCCACATAACTTTCCATCTTCTAAACGATTAATACCAACATCTACAATTACAACATCTTTCTTAAGAAAATCTTTAGTAACAAAATTCGCTTTGCCAATTGCAGCTATGATAATATCTGCTTCTTGACATTCTTGTGCTAAATTTTTGGTTCTAGAATGACAAATAGTAATTGTAGCATTTTCTCTTAATAAAAGCATTGAAATTGGTTTACCAACTATATTACTTCTTCCAATTACAACACACTTTTTTCCTTCCATCGGAATATTATAACGTTTCAAAAGCTCAATAATGCCTGCTGGTGTACAAGAAACGAATCCTGAGTTTCCTATACTTAAATTGCCAACACTAATTGGGTGAAAACCATCAACGTCTTTTTCAGGATCAATTGCTAGTAAGATTTTTCCTTCGTTAATGTGTTTAGGAAGCGGTAACTGAACAAGAATACCATGAACATCTTTTCTAGTATTAAGTTCATCAATTATTTCTAATAGCGCTTCCTCAGAGGTTGTCCCATCCATTTCATAGGATAAAGATCTAATTCCAATATATTCGCAAGCACGTTTTTTATTTTTAACATATACTTGTGATGCTTGATTGTCACCGACTAACACCACAGCTAGTGTAGGTTCAATACTGTTTTCCTTAAGTAGTGTAACCTCCGTCTTTAGTTCATCTTTAATATCTTGAGCTGTTTTTTTACCATCCATTATTATTGTGCTCATTTTAATCCTCCAAAACCATTCATTTATTATCAATTATAATAATAACATAACTTACCATTATTTTCAAAATAAAAAGAATTTTAAAAAAGGAGTGGATTTTTCCATCCTCTCCTTTGAATAAATTTATTATAACTAAAACAAACCTGAAATAACTCCGTTTATATCAATATCAATGTTTTCTGCCGCTGGTTTTTTAGGTAGACCAGGCATCGTCATTACATCACCAGTAAGAACAACAATAAATTCTGCTCCCGCCGATATTGTAACTTCACTCACCGCAATTTCAAAACCACAAGGTCGACCTAGTAATTTGGGGTTATCGGACAGAGAATATTGTGTTTTTGCTATACATACTGGTAGCTTACTTAAACCAAGCTCTTCAATTTTTTTAATCGACTTGGAAGCTTTCCCACTATATTTAACATGATCTGCACCATAAATTTCTGTTGCGATTATTTTTATCTTATTTTTAATCGTATCCTTGATATCATAGAGTGGTTGAAAATGGCTTTCTTTTGTTTCGAGTGTATGTAGTACCTTTTTTGCTAATTCAATACCACCAGCTCCACCATTTTGCCATACTTCAGCCAATGCAAACTCACAACCCATTTCCTCACAAGAATTTCTTACAAAGTTTATTTCTTCAGTTGAATCTGTAACAAATGAATTTAACGTAACAACAACTGGTACTTTATACTTTTTCAAGTTTTCTATATGCTTTTCTAAATTAACAAAACCTTTCTTTACTGCATCAACATTTTTTTCAGACAAGTTAGATTTTATTACGCCACCATTATATTTAAGCGCTCTAATTGTAGCGACAAGTACAATAGCATCAGGTTTAAGCCCTGCCTTTGTACATTTTATATCTAAAAACTTCTCTGCACCAAGGTCTGCTCCAAAACCAGCTTCTGTAATAACTAAATCAGATAGCTTCAATGCATATTTTGTTGCACGAATACTATTACATCCATGGGCAATGTTTGCAAACGGTCCACCGTGCATAATAACTGGTGTATGTTCTAAGGTTTGAACTAGGTTCGGTTTAATTGCATCCTTAAGCAGTGCAGCCATAGCTCCTTCTGCTTTCAAATCATGGGCAGTAACTGGATCTCCATCATAATCATATGCAACTATAATCTCTCCTAATCTTCTTTTCAAATCTTTTAAGTCATTGGATAAGCATAAGATTGCCATTACTTCAGATGCAACTGAAATCATGAACCCATCTTCTCTAGGAACACCTTGTAATCTACCACCAAGACCTACTATGGTATTTCGTAAAGCCCTATCATTCATATCCATAACACGCTTCCATACAATATTCCTTGGATCAATTTTAAGTTCATTTCCCTGCTGTAAATGATTGTCAAGGAGAGCAGACAATAAATTGTGGGTAATACTTACCGCATGTATGTCACCTGTAAAATGAAGGTTGATATCCTCCATTGGAATTACTTGAGCGTAACCTCCACCTGCTGCCCCACCTTTAATTCCCATGCATGGTCCTAAAGAAGGCTCTCGTAAAGCAATGATGGAATTAATTCCTAATTTACCCATTGCTTGTCCTAGCCCAACTGTAATTGTAGTTTTACCTTCTCCCGCAGGGGTTGGATTGATCGCTGTAACTAAAACCAGCTTTCCATCCTTTTCGTGCTTTACTTTGTCCCATAGACTGTCAGAAAGCTTTGCTTTATATCTACCAAAAAGTTCTAAATCCTCTTCGGAAATACGAATACCTTTTGCGATATTAAGAATTGGTTCAATTTTTGATTCATTTGCAATTTGAATATCTGTTTTCACTAAAAGTTCCTCCAATAATAATGTAGTTAATACGAACTAATCTTCACCATCAGAAATAACTGCCTCATCTGATGCTTCATTTTCGTTTGCTTCATGCTTTAATTTATAATAATCTTCAAGTGTAAGATTCACTTTTCTAGGTTTGCTACCTTCTTCTGGACCAATAAATCCAGCTTCATGAAGTTGATCAATTATTCTTGCAGCTCTATTATATCCAACTCTAAATTTTCTTTGAAGCATTGAAGCAGATGCTTTCTCTCTTTCAATAACAAGCTCAAGTGCTTCTTCAAAATAGGTATCGTAGTCACCTTCTTGGGTTGATTCACTTTCATTTGTTGCTTTTGGATCTTTAGAAATTTGCTCCATGATACTTTGGTTATAGTTTGCTTTTTGACTTGCTTTTAAAAATGCAACAACTCGTTCTACTTCTTTATCTGAAATAAAAGCTCCCTGAACTCTTATTGGTTTAGGCATACCTACTGGATAATATAACATATCTCCTTTACCTATTAATTTCTCTGCACCATTCATATCAATGATCGTTCTTGAATCTACTCCTGAAGAAACGGCAAAGGCAATTCTTGAAGGTATATTTGCCTTAATAATTCCTGTGATTACATCAACCGATGGTCTTTGAGTTGCTAAAATTAGATGTATTCCAGCCGCTCTTGCCATTTGAGCAAGTCTACAAATTGCATCTTCAACATCCTTTGCAGCAACTTGCATTAAATCCGCTAATTCATCTACTATAATAACAATTTGAGGTAATTTATTAAGCTCTTCATCTTGTTCAGTAAATTTATTATAACCAACCAAATCCCTCACATTTGCATTTGCAAACAGTTGATATCTTTCCGACATTTCTTGAACAGCCCAATAAAGAGCGCCTGCGGCTTTCTTCGGATCGGTTACAACGGGAATTAATAGATGGGGGATACCATTATACACCTTTAACTCTACTACCTTAGGATCTATCATTAACAATTTTACTTCATTTGGATTGGCTTTATATAATATACTTGTAATTAATGTGTTAATGCAAACGCTCTTTCCTGAACCTGTTGCACCAGAAATGAGCATATGAGGCATCCTTGCAATATCTGCAATAATCGTTTCACCACTAATATCTTTACCTAGTGCAAACGCAATTTTTGAAGGAAATTTCATAAACTCTATCGTATCAATTACCTCTTTAATATGCACTGTACTAACTTCTTTATTAGGAACTTCAATCCCAATTAAAGATTTACCCGGTATAGGCGCTTCCATTCTTATACCTGAGGCCGCAAGATTTAATGCAATATCGTCAGATAAATTAACGATTTTGCTAACCTTTACCCCTTGATCAGGTTGTAATTCATATCTTGTTACAGTTGGGCCATAGCTAATATTGATTACCTTAGCTTGAACGCCAAAGCTTTCTAATGTTTGCTCAAGTTTTTCTGCATTTTTATGAAGCATTTCCTTGGAACTTCTTACTCCTGAAAAAGGATTGTCCTTTAATAGCTGTAAAGGAGGATATTCATATAAGGTTTTATTGATTGGAGCTTTCATTTCTCCTTTTATAGACTCTATATCTTTCATGTCAACTTTTTCTTGATTAGGCTTATTTATCGCATCTTTAAAGAATGAAATTTGGACACTTTCCTTCTTTTTCTCTGCTACTTCACTGATTTTTTCTAGTTCCTTTGGTTCTTCAGACTCTTGTAACGATTCACTACTATCCTCTTTAGGTATATCATAATCTTCAATAATGGTTGATTTACCAAGCATATTTTCTCTAACTTTTCTTGTCGTCTCTTGTTGTTCAATGTTCATTAAATAGGTCGTTTCTTCTTCAGCATAAGTCGACTTGCCTTTTTGTGACGATCCACCACGTTCAGCAATGGCATCCTCAACTTTTGAATATGTTGATGAACTGATTTCCTGAATTTTAACACCAATGAATTTCAATAGCTTAAACAAGGATTTTTCAGTTAACAATATAATCAATGATAGATTAATTAGCAAAATGACTATGAGGCTTCCGCTTTTACCAAGAAGCATGGCAAAAAAATCTCCAAAAAAACCACCAATGAATCCGCCACCTGCATGCAGTTTAGAAGAGACTGAAAAGTAATTTACTAGGGCGGGGAAAAATGCACTCTTTCCCATTAAATAAATATTAATTTGAGATTCTTTGATATATATAATATGTATAAACGACGAAAATGCTGGTACCAATAGAACCAACAACATTAGCTTATTATTAAGTCTTTCGTTTTTCTTGTTAAATATTTTAAATATCGCTGAACCAAGTATAAAGATTGGAATTAAATATGCGCCAACGCCAAAAATTCCAAAAGACACATTCCTTACTCCTTTACCAGCAATTCCACCGATATTGAAATATACACATAGAATCAAAAATAATCCAATAGCTACAAAAGTCATCACTATAATTTCATATCTCAACAGCTCTTGCTTTTCATCATGTACTTTTGAAGCTTTTTTAACATACGGTCTTTTTCCTTTTGAATGAATTGCTTTACGACCGCTCTTGGTGCTTTTTTTGCTTGTATTGTTTTGGGCCATTACGATCCCCCTTTATTAGTATGCTAATTATGAACTAAGAGAATCAAAAAGTGACTTTGCCCCTTAAAATAGATAAGAACTCTATTTAATATTCTAACTGTTTTCACCAATTATTTCAAGCTAATATTTAATATGCAGTTTTTAAAAATCCAGAGCAAATGTTTGCTCTGGATTTACATATGCTACTCATTATTCTTTTGTTTCTTTTCTTTGTTTTTTTCTGTATTCTTGTCTATATTTTTGTCTACATTCTTGTCTACATTCTTGTCTATATTCTTATTTACATTCTTATCTACATTCTTGTCTACATTTTTGTCTATATTCTTATTTACATTCTTTTCTATTTTCTTATCTGTATTTTTGTCTACATTCTTTTCTGCAGTTTTTTCTATACTTTTTTCCGCATTCTTTTCTTTATTCTTTTCTTCAATAAATTTATAGATTTTATTTAGTGCATCTTTAATGCCACCTAATTCGTCGATGATACCTAAGTCTACTGCTTCCTTTCCAACAATTATGCTTCCTACATCTTTTGATAATTGATTGCGATTTAACATTAGCTCTCTAAGTCGTTCCGTAGAAATTTTAGAGTTCAAGGTTACAAAATCTACAATTCGATCCTGCATCTTATCTAAGTATTCAAAGGTTTGTGCGACACCTATTACAGTTCCATTCATTCTTATTGGATGAATTGTCATTGTTGCACTTGGTACGATGTATGAATAGTTTGAAGCTACTGCTAAGGGTACTCCAATAGAATGGCCTCCACCTAATACTAGCGAAACAGTTGGTTTACTTAATGACGCAATCATTTCAGCGATTGCTAATCCTGCTTCTACATCTCCTCCAACTGTATTTATGAGTATTAATATCCCATCAATGTTATCATCTTCTTCTATTGCGGCTAACTGTGGTAATACATGTTCATATTTTGTAGTTTTATTTTGTTGAGGCAAGCATACATGCCCTTCAACCTGTCCAATAATAGTTAAGCAATGAATACGTTTGTTTAATTTCTTATTTTCTATAACTGTTTGTCCATATTCCTTTACATGATCACTTGAGTTTTGATTATCATTCTCTTGTGATCCTTCTTCAATAGCATCTTCAGAGTCATTTGACATTTTTTCATTTGTATCTTGATCCACATAAACCACCTCCTGTGTAGTTTTTTATGTTTTCTAAATACCAATAAAGGTGGGATTTTCCAATAGTAAGGTATTTAAATCTAAACTTACTTATCATATTATGCGTTAAGGTAACTTTTTTTATTCCTTTTTATAGGTTATAAGAATTGGTTGAATTTGCTTTCCATTTAATGCACTCATTAATGTATCAAAAATCAAATCCATTCTCGCAACCAATGAATTTTTTTTAGTTTTAAAGTTATCCTGTCCAAAAGGTACAAAGTATATATTCGGTGTATTCATTAAAATTCCTAAATTTTTCATATTTAATCCTAGTGCATCATTTGAAGCTATACCTAGAATAACCGGTATATTATTCCTTAGTGTAGCTTTGATCGCCATTAGGACAGATGTGTCTGTAATCGCATTTGCCAGTTTTGCAAAAGTATTGCCAGTACATGGTGCAACAATGAGTGCATCATATGGATTATCTGGTCCAATAAGCTCAGTTTCTTCAATTTTTGTTTGTACTGAATTCCCAGTCAATTTCTCAAGTAAGCTAACAAATTCTTTTGCTTGACCGAATCGCGTATCAATAGTACTTGCATGCTCAGACATGATTGGAAATACTTCAGCACCTTCTTCAATAAGTTTCTTGATGGGTTCAATAATGCTTTTAAATGTACAAAATGACCCAGAAATTGCGTAACCAATTTTAATATTTTTCAATAAATCCATTAATCATTCTCTCCTACTACACTTTTGATTAATTCATTTAATATTTCGCCAATAATGATACCTGCAGTTCTTGGAGAAAACCTACCAGGAATTCCTCTCATTTTTAAAAAGCAATCATGATCCATTTGATAAGCCTCAGTAATATCAATAAAAAGTGATGTGCACTCTAAAATTTTCTCTTCATTTATTAGGAGCTTTGGAATGGTATTGATAATAAAATCATACTTTTTGTTAGGTAGAAAATCGCGAATCAAACCAAACCCATTATTTTCTACTGCTCTTTCTTCTATAGGATTTACAGTATAAATATCTATTGAAGCTCCAAAATCATTCAAATTTTTAGCCATTCTCTTACCACAGTAACCATAGCCCAATATCAAACCTTTGCTTTGATGAATTGTACAGTCTAATTTATGAATAAGTTCTGCAACAACTCCTTCAGAAGTTGGAATTGCATTTTTCATTTTAAAAGTTTCAATATCAGTAATATCAATTACAGTTGCACCAAGGTTTTTAAGGTTAGTTAAAACCTCATGATTAAAAGGTCCTCCAATAATGATATTTTCTTTTGTGACCTTTGCCATAAAGGATTCTATTGATACTACTTCTACAAAATATTTAGAATAGACATGTTTTTTGTCTCTACTAAAGGGAATTGGAGCGATTATAATATCACACTCCAAAAAAACATCTGAAAGATTGCAACCTTTTATCACTGTTTCTCTCTCATTAATACTTTCATTGGCAAAAAAGACAACCGGCTTTTCAAGTACGTTAGCCAAATAACGTTGTCTTAAATCTCCTCCAATAATTCCAATTGTTTTTTTCACGTAAGCACCACGCAGATTTCAATGTTCTTAATATTAATTTATGATTATGTTTTGTTTTGTGTGCAGATAGAAAACTCAATAAAGAAATTGCACAGCAAGCAAAATAAAAATGCACCAATAAACCAAATTTACTGATGCATTTTCATTATGTAATGTATGCTTATTGAACAAGAATAGAAATACAGTGCATTATTCCTTCTTTCTCTATCCAGATAATTTTATCACCAATTTTAATTGGACTTCCAACGATTGCATGATCCTCGTTAGATAACTCCATTTCTGTTAATGGAACTTGATACCACTGTCGAGCTAAGATATTATCATTTTCATAAAGAGTAAATTGAAAGCTATCATATAAGAAATAACTACCCTTTTGATCAACAAATTTGAGTTTTTGATAATCCTTAAAATCTTTAACTCTCTGCTCCAAAGAAATGATCTTATAAGTAAAACTCAATGTATCAAATACATATGCAAATACTTCATCTTTATTGTACAAATAAAAAGCAACATCATCATCTACCTTCGTATAATAATCATTATTATTCGTCATGATATGTTCAAATCTTTTATTATAAATAGTTTCGTATTGTTCAGTCAAATAATAGTTATACTTCACTATATTTTCCTTATCAAAAACGATAAGCCCATTCTTATCATAATAAACAAGTTCCGCATCATCAATTTTATATACACCACTCATTTTTTCCCATCGTTCATACTGATATAAATAAATATCATTGTTTTTTATGAGTGCGCATTGATCACCTGAAATTAATTGATAATAATTATTTCCAAGGGTATCTAACTCCATTACCCCATAATCCATGTCATATACGAATTGTTCAGTATCTGATGTAAATAATACGGTTCTATCATTCATCTCAACCTTTAAATTTTGAGCGTCAATATTTTTCGCGCTATAATCATATATGATAACCCCTGTTTTTAAATCAACAATTGAAAATCCTGAATTTTTGACTTTGGTAAGTATTGCTGTATCGTTTTTCCATACTTTACTATTAATATAATGATCCGTATATAGTTTTTCCCATAATATTCGACCATCTTCTGGAGAAATCGTAATTATCTTAGAACTACTTTTATTGTCATTAAGCAAAATATTAGTGTAACTTAAATCCTTAGCTTGCATCATGGAATTGACAAAAAACAATTCATCGTCTGTATTATAGTCCTGTTCCCAGGCAAATTTAATATTTATGTTATGTATTGGATTGCTTATGATAGTACCTACCGGAATAAATGATAACCCTGTAATAATACCTACGATTAAAATAAGTCTAGCCCTATCCTTCCAATAATCATGTACATAGGAAGACCACTCGCTCTTGCTTGAGGTAAAAAAGTCAAAAGATGTTTGACCCATGATCAATGTCAATGCTATAGAAAACAAAATAATAAAAATTCCAAAGCCCATTCTATTTTCATAAATTGTATACGGAGGAATAATCAAAAATATCGGGTACATTATAGATAATACCATTACTTGAACAATCCCAATAATAGGTAATATCGAATAATAATGTCGATCGTTATGAGCTTCTCCTGTTACAATGTGAAGTATGTAAGCAATAGATGCTTGCATAAACATAAGGCAAAGAAAAAATAAAATTTTATCACTACCAAGTGCTAGAGTCATCTTATGATAAACAGATATAACCTCAGTAGTCCTAATAAAACTATTTGAATTTGCAAAACTGGTATAGAAAGGGATTACTGTTAAAATCAACAAGGAAGGTATGAATATAATCCTAAAAAATTTACTTAGTTTCTCAAATGATCTTGCTGCCGATTCTAAAAACCAGAAAGCCATGATCGCTAATGAAAAGAAAAATGAAACCTTTAATCCATCTGCATATACACTGAAATAGATTGGTAATGGACTCGATTGGGATGTCCATAAAACGAGTATGGTTGAAAAATATGCAGTTAAAAAATAAACATTGATTTTTGTATTTATTGATCCAAATGTAAGAGATGATGCAATCATTAACTTATCATCATGGTCATTCTTAATTTTAATTCCAAATTGTTCTAAAAAAAGCTTATGGATAAAGATGTAAAAATCGTAGAAAACAACTAGCTTAGTCATAATAGATTGCGTAAATCCCATTAATAAAATGATAGGGATAGAAATTCTAAAGGCAAGCCTTCTAATTTTAGCTTGTTTCAAATACCGGATAGCGTTAATAAAAATTAGTATTCCTGGTATCAATATGAATAATCCGTCAATGATAGCTTCAATTACAAGACTAATTTCACCTTGCCTGGAATAAATATACTTGAATTCACCCCAATATAGACTTTGAAAATAGAAAATAATAATTGAAATACTAATCACTACTAAGCCGTTGGCGAAGGTTACTGCTTTTCTGTTTGCTTTTAATAAATATTTTTCTGATTCTAATGCCTTTCCAGTTAAATGTCTTGTTGCAGTAAATAGTACAAAAAGATGCACTAAGAATAATCCATGAGAAATAATTGGAACACTTAAAAGTGTTCTTACATATTCAAAAAAGCTTAGTTTACCTCCAAGCATCAAGCCAGCTTCAATGATCATCCAAAACAAAACAATTGCTTTCGTTAATAGTATCGTTTTTCTTCCGAATATAATTTTAGGTTTTGATATTATAACCTGCTCAATACGGTCTAACTTTAATGTAAATAATGCTATAAACCAAAATACGGATATAAGCATCGCATCCATAATAAGTTTAATCATTTCTAGCCACTCCTTAAATGTTAATTATTGACCTGTATGACCAAAGCCACCTTCGCCTCTAATACTATCTTCAAGAGCATCAACGACTTCCCAACTAATTTGCTCAATCTTATTAATAACCATTTGGGCAATTCGTTCTCCTCTTTTTATGATGAAATCATCTTTTCCTACATTCAACATAATTATTTTAATTTCACCACGATAATCAGCATCTATTGTTCCTGGAGAGTTGACAAGTGTAATTCCATGTTTCAAGGCAAGTCCACTTCTTGGCCTAATTTGAGCTTCGTACCCTTCAGGTAAAGCTATCTTTATACCAGTTGGAATCAGCTTAATCTCACCTTTAGGAAGCAGCTCATCCCCGTCTACACAAGCATATAGGTCCATTCCTGCTGCGAGTTCACTCATATACTTTGGAATAGGTAAATCTAATCCTTCTTCTGTTTGCTCTAAGAAAACTTTGATCTTTTGCATATTTCTTCAATCCTTTCTATGTCAATTTCTTCTAAATTCCCAATAATAGAAACACTCATTTTTAATGGATCTAATATTTCTTTAGAAAATTCAATTAGGGCTTCAAGTGTTACTTCATTGATTTTTTTAATAATTTCATCTTGAGATTTAATTGAATTTAAAATTAGTTTTGATTTTCCATAATTCGACATTCTTGAACTCATACTTTCAAGACCAATAATCATATTGCTTTTTATTTGTTCTTTTGTCATATTTAGTTCTTTTTCATTAAAACCTTTTTTTACAAGCTTGTCAAGCTCATCTAAAATACCTATGAGTACCTCTTCAATTTGCACTGGGCTTGATGCAGCATAAACATTAAATAAACCGCCATATTTATAGGATTCTGGATATGAGTAAATCGCATAAGCAAGACCTCTCTCTTCCCTAATGCTCTGAAATAGTCTTGAATTAATGCCTCCACCAATAATTGTGTTCAATATCGAAAGCATATAAACCTTTTCTGATTCATATGAAATGCTTGGAAAAGCTAAGCAAATATGCGCTTGCTCTATGTCCTTATTTTTTGCACTAAATGATTTTTGATAAGTTGCGTTATCAATTCTTTCAACAGATTTATTGTTTTTAATTCCAGAAAAGCTCTCCTCTAATTGGGTCAAAATATTATCAAAATCCATTTTCCCTACCACTGATATAACCATATTTTCAGCAATATAGTGCTTTTCTAAATAGGATAACATATCACTTCTAGAAAATTTTCTAACGTTCTCTTCTGTACCTAAAATATTGTAGCTAAGAGAATGACCTTGCCATACATTATGCTCTAACGCATCCATAACCATATCCTCAGGGGAATCCTCACACATTTTGATTTCCTCAAGGATTACACCCTTCTCTTTTTCGATTTCATCTTCTTTAAAAGTAGAATTGCAAATCATATCAGACAATACGTCTAAGGCTACTCCAAAATGATTGTCCAATACATGGGCATAGTAGCACATATATTCTTTTGAAGTAAAGGCGTTGATTCTTCCTCCAACCTCTGACATTTCATCTGCAATATCTCTTGCAGTTCTTTTGTTAGTACCCTTAAAAATCATATGCTCTATAAAATGTGAAATACCATTTGTAGAATCGTCCTCATCTATTGAACCGTTGCGTATCCATATTCCAATGGAAATGGTACGAACAAAATTATTTTCTTCTCCAATAACACATATGCCATTTTTCAATCTAGCAGTTTTTACCATTAAAAACCCTCCGATTTATTATTTTTTATATAAGTAATGATGCAATTGTCATCAAGACAGTTGCATCATTATGGAATTAGTCTTTATGCAAGCGTTATTATTATTCTTCTTCTAATATTGCTTTTCTAGATAGGTTGATTCTTCCTTGTTGATCAATTTCCATTACCTTTACCATAATTTCATCACCAAGATTTACAACATCTTCAACTTTGTTTACTCTTTCTTTCGCTAATTTAGAAATATGAACCAAACCATCTTTACCAGGTACTAATTCAACAAAAGCACCAAATGCTGTTATTCTAACTACTTTACCTGTATAAACAGATCCAACTTCAACACCATTTACAATAGTTTCAATAATTTTTATTGCTTCTTTTGCTTTTGCAATGTTGCTGCTGCAAATAAACACTCTACCATCATCTTCAATATCAATTTTAACTCCCGTATCTTCAATAATTTTATTGATAACTTTACCTCTAGCTCCAATAACCTCACTGATTTTCTCTGGATTGATTGTCATTTGAAGAATTTTAGGTGCATACTCTGATAACTCAGCTCTAGGTTTATCTATAGCCTTTAACATAACTTCATCTAGGATATATAGTCTAGCTTTTCTAGTTTGTAAAATTGATTTTTCGATAATTTCTTGGCTAATACCTTTTACCTTCATATCAACTTGAATTGCAGTTATTCCTTTATGTGTTCCAGCTACTTTAAAATCCATGTCACCAAAAAAGTCTTCAAGACCTTGGATATCTGTTAATAATACATAGTCATCATCATTGTCTCCAGTAACTAAACCACAAGAGATACCTGCAACTGGTGCCTTAATAGGAACACCTGCAGCCATTAATGATAATGTACTTGCACAAATACTACCTTGAGAAGTAGAACCATTAGAGCTTAATACTTCTGAAACTAAACGTAGTGCATAAGGAAATTCAGCTTCTGAAGGTAATACTGGAATTAAAGCTTTCTCTGCCAAAGCACCATGTCCGATTTCTCTACGTCCTGGTCCTCTGTTTGGTTTTGCTTCGCCAACTGAGAAAGACGGGAAATTATAATGATGTATATATCTCTTAGACGTTGCTAATTCATCTAATCCATCTAAATGTTGCGCTTCTGAAAGTGGTCCAAGTGTAGTAATTGTCAATACTTGAGTTTGTCCACGGCTAAATAAACCAGTACCATGTGATTTTGGCAAAAAGTCTACTTCTGCAGTAAGCGTTCTGATTTCATCTAATGCACGACCATCTGGTCTTTTGTTATCTTTTAAAATCATCTTTCTTACCGTAGCTTTTTCATACTTGTACATTGCTTCATCAAGGTAAGTCAACCACTCTTCATTTATTTCTACAAGCTTTTCTTCAAGCTCTTTTTTGATCTCTGTAATACGGTCTTCTCGTATTTGTTTTACATCTGTAAATACAGCGTGTTCCATTCTATCACTACTAATGATTTCTTTTACAGCAGCATACATTTCTTTTGGAACTTCTGATTTTTCATATTCATGTTTTGGTTTGCCTTCTTTTTCAACTATGCCTTCAATCCATTGCACAATCTTTTGATTGGCTTCGTGTGCTTTCGCAATTGATTTAATCATAACATCTTCTGATACTTCATTTGCTGCTGCTTCAATCATAACGACTTTGTTCTTAGTCGATGAAACAGTTACTGTCATTTCAGTTATTTCTCTTTGGTCTTGTGTAGGGTTTAGAATAATTTCTCCATTAACTAACCCCATGATAACCGTAGATATTGGTCCCTCAAATGGTATATCAGAAATAGATAGCGCTACTGATGAACCAATCATTGCTGCTATCTCTGGTTGACAGTCGTTATCAACACATAATACTGTATTTACAATTGCACAATCATTTCGATAATCGTCAGGGAAAAGTGGGCGAATAGGTCTATCAATAACCCTTGAGGTTAAAACTGAATTTTCTGAAGGCCTACCTTCTCTTTTTATAAAACCTCCTGGTATTTTTCCAACTGCATACATCCTTTCATCGTAATCTACACTTAATGGAAAAAAATCAATACCCTTTCTCGGTTTTTCTGATGCTGTAGCTGTTGATAATACAACAGTATCTCCGTATCTTACCAAAGCTGCACCGTTTGCTTGTTCTGCTACTTTGCCGATTTCAACACTTAAAGTTCTCCCGGCTAATTCCATTGAATAAACTCTTGACATAATGATCTCCTTTAGACTTTGTGCCTAGTAATCCTTAGTCGTTAGTCTTTATCATTCAATCCCTATTGAATTACAAAAACTAATGACTAAAGGGCTTAGGGCTAGGCAATGTTTGTTTTTCTACAATTATAGCGTTCTTTGTACAATCGCAGTGTTCTTTAAAGCTCTCTCTTGCTTGCAAGATGAACTTTCCTACTGGATAAAAATTATAGAGCGGAAAAAATCTTCCGCTCTATATTATTATTACCTTCTTAAAGATAATTCTGCAATTAAGTTACGATAAGATTCAATATCATTGTTTTTAAGATATTGTAATAAACCTCTTCTTTGACCAACCATCATTAATAATCCTCTTCTTGAATGGTGATCTTTTTTGTGCATTTTTAAATGCTCAGTAAGATGGTTAATTCTAAACGTTAATAATGCAATTTGCACTTCAGGAGAACCAGTATCTTTGTCATTTCTCCCAAACTTAGTGATAATTTCTTGCTTTGTAGCTTTGTCCATAACCATGGGGCTACCTCCTATAATATAATATTATGCCAATTTCTAAGATGTGGGCGGAGTCTCCAACATCTGAGGAACGGCTACTTCCACAAAATATCTTACCATATGTCATAAATTTTGTAAACCATTATTTCAATTAACCTTAAACTTTATTGGCATAATTTCTTATTCGAAGCAAGTAATTGATTGTCACAGAATAGGCTGAAAATAAATGATATAATTTCAGTAATATTTTGCGCTCTTTTTTTGATTCTATACCATTTTATATTTTATTTGCATGCTCATCTTTGATAATGTTCTGCTAATTTTAACAATAGATTGTTATGTTTGCTGGTATTTTTTGTGCAATAGGTGTATAATTAGAAGACTTCACGATATGTCATTAATAGAAGGAGAATACCCTATGGATGTATTTGTAGCACGTCAGCCGATCTTTGATAGAAGTAATCATGTTATTGCTTACGAATTACTATACCGTACAAATGAAAACAATTTTTTTGATCATAGTGTATCTTCTAATATAGCCACATCTATTCTACTTATGAATAGTTATTATTCCTTTGGGATTGATAACTTAATTGGCAATCGATTTGCTTATATTAACTTTAGTAAGGCTCTAATAGAAAATGACATTCCCTTATTATTAGATGAATCTCACGTAGTTATAGAATTACTTGAAAATATTAAGCCTGATAATCATTTGCTCAACAAATTAGCTTACTTTAAAGAAAGAGGCTTCAAGATTGCTCTCGATGATTTTACTTTCCATTATCCCTATACCGAACTGATTGATCTAGCAGATATCATTAAGGTAGATTTTTTAAATAATACGCTTGAAGAAATCATTGGAATATTTCTGAAATATAAAAAACAAGGCAAAATTCTACTAGCTGAAAAAGTAGAATCTTATGATTTATATTTATGGGCTCGTAAAGTTGGTTTTGACTTTTTTCAAGGATATTACTTTAGTAAGCCCGTCATTATGAAGAAAACCGCTTTGCCTGATTCTGCATATCAATATTTTAGACTTGTAGAAAAGCTCAATGCACAAGAACCTAACTACAAAGAGATTGCTGGTATTATCGAAACAGATGTTACTTTGACTTACAAGTTATTAAAGCTTATTAATTCGAGATTCTCTTTAGTTAATAATATTTCCTCAATCCAACATGGGCTTGCTATTATTGGCATTAATTCTTTCAAGAAATGGTTAAGCCTTGCTATGCTTCAAAACATTGCTACGCTAAAAACACCAGAAATCGTGAAAATAGCAATCATAAGGTCTCAATTCATGGAAACAGTTGCTCGTGAATCATCCTTAAGAAAGCATACTGAAGAAATTACTTTTGTTGGTATCTTATCAGTCATTGATGTCCTTTTAGAAGCAACCATGATAGATATCCTTCATAATCTACCACTAAGCGATGAAGTTAAGAATACGCTACTAGGAGAAGATACTGATTATGCAACTATATTTAATATCCTTAAATTGTATGAGGTTGGAGATTTTCATGACCTTGTCAACTTATGTGATCGCATTCATTTTGACTCAAATAAATTACCTAAAATTTACTGTTCTTCTGTAAAGTGGGCTGAGGATTTATTTGAGTATATGCAATAACACGAAAATCGGCTGCGCCAAGTTAAAACTCTCGTTACCTATCTGCCGCTTTTCCAATTGCTTATGCAGTACTTTCATAGTAAAGAAAAAAATAGTCTCTTTTATTTTATTAAAATAGACTATTTATTTATTTAAGCATTGAAATATTGTTTCATTGCATCAATATCTAAATGAATTTGTGTCTTCAAGTCATCCAGCGTATTAAACTTCTTCTCTGGTCTTAAATAGTGATACAGATTCACACTAATTTCTTCTCCATATATGTCTTCATTAAAACCAATGATATGTGTTTCAACAATAAGGGCTTGTCCATCTACTGTAGGATTGTTGCCAATATTAGTTACTCCATTATACTCTTTGCCTCTTACCTTTACCTTTGAAATATATACTCCTCTAGGCGGCAACAACTTACTCTCGTCAGGTATAATATTGGCTGTTGGAATTCCAATACCCGTTCCAATATGCTTACCCTCTATAACACTTCCATTTATCAAAAATGGCCTTCCCATTAGCTCATTCGCTAGATCAAGATTACCTTCCTTAATTTCGTCTCGAATCCACGTGCTACTAATTACGGTTTCTCCATGCTTTAACTTATGAACAACAATGACATCAAAATCATATTCTTGCGAATATTCTACCAACGTCTTGTAATCACCTAATTTGTTTTTACCAAATCTATAATCTGCCCCAATAATAACCACTTGCGCATTAAGCTTGGTTAGAATAATTTCTTCAATAAATTGTTTGTAAGAAACTGATGCAGATTGTTTTGTAAATGGAAATTCAATATAATAATTGATACCTGCATTTTCCATGATCATTTCTTTTTCATGACTTGTATAAATTAGATCAACTGGCATTTTCCCGGTCAAAACAAACGAAGGATGTGGGAAAAAGGTAAAGATTGCTGTTTTAATTCCTTCTTCTCTTGCTATTTCTTCTGCTTTATGAATCAAGAGCATATGCCCTTTATGTATTCCATCAAAATTACCTAATACGACTGCCGTCTTAGGTAATGTCATATAATCGTTCATCACTATTTTTTCCATTTAAATGATCTCCTTAAATAAATAGCGTCCTAGGCTTTAGTATTAATTCATCATCTTCTGATTTAATGCAATGATATAGTCCAATAAAATCATCTTTTTCATCATAAATTCTATATTGACGTTCAACGATAAGTTTTATTGGTTGTACTAAATAAGCTAATTTTAGTTTATTGCCATTATATAGCGCTTTGTTGAATTCTTCCTTTACACATACTTGAGGATAGTCTAAAAAAATCCTATCTACACTCATGATCTTTTCTTCTAATTTATTATCTGCAATTAGCTGATCTAACTCATCTATTTTAAGGCTATTTTGTTTTTCAAAATCTCCTGACTTCTCTCTTATTAAGGATGTCATATGTGCTCCACAACCAAGCACTTCACCGATATCATGACATAAGGTTCTTATATAGGTTCCTTTTGAACAAGAGACTCTCAAAAAAACATTCTCTCCCTCAATAGAAATATCTGATATATCATAAAAAACAATATCTCTAGCTTGCCGCTCAACTGTTTTTCCTTCTCTTGCAAGATCATATAGTCTTTTGCCACCTATTTTTATTGCAGAGTACATGGGCGGTATTTGACTGTACGGGCCTATAAAGCTTTCAATAGCTTTTGTAATCTGTTCATGGGAACAATGAACCTCTTTAGATTCTAAAATTGTGCCAGTATGATCTTGTGTATCTGTGGACTGCCCTAATTTCATTGTTGCTGCATAGGTTTTTTCCTTGTCTATTAAATAGTCAACTGCTTTGGTTGCTTTACCAATGCAAATAGGAAGTACTCCTTCAGCTTGAGGATCAAGGGTACCTGTATGTCCAATTTTTTTAATATGAAGCTTTTTTCTCAGAATAGCTACAACATCAAAGGAAGTGTAGTCTTTTTCTTTATAAATATTTATAATGCCATCTTTCATAAAAGGTCCTCTTAAGTAATTTGGTTATGTCAGGATGACATAACCAATTGTTCATTAATCACTGATATGATTTTTTGCATAACAGTAGATAGGTGTCCTTCAAGACAGAAGCCGGATGCATTCTTGTGTCCGCCTCCACCAAAGTATTGTGCAACTTCACAAACATTCACTGCACCTTTTGAGCGCAGGCTGACTTTGTGTTCGTGTAAATCGGTTTCATATATAAACACTGAACATTCTATGTTTTCAATTTCGTTCAACATCTGAACAATGCTTTCTGTATGTTTCTTTGTTGCATTTAAGGATTGTATTTCATTTCTTGTTAAATAGGTCAATGCAATTTTGTCTAATGAAAACATTTGAAGATTTTCAATTGCTTTGCTTTGTGCTCTCAACCCAGTTAATGATTTGTAAAAGAATAACTTGCTAATAATTTCCGTAAAGTCTACACCATACGTAATAAGGCTTCCTGCAATGTTATGGGTATTTTGTGTGGTACAGCTATGTTTAAATATGCCCGTATCATAAACAATACCTGTATATAGAGCAGTGGCTATGTCCACATCAACCAAAGACTTATCATCTATCATATCATAGATGATTTCGCAGGTTGAGCTCGCAGCACTTACGACATAATTATATTTACCAAAATTCGTATTGCTAAAATGATGATCAATATTGATGATAGTTTTTGCTTTATCTATGCACTTTTGAAATTCACCAAATCTCGTGACATCTCCACAATCAAGGGAAATTAACAAATCCACTTTAGTTGGTTCCTTATCAACAATCCATTTTCCTAAGGGCAAAAAATGATAGGTGCTTGGTACATCCTTTAACAAAACATTTGCCCTAATTCCTTTTTTGTTTAACAACATAGCCAATGCTAATGTCGCTCCAACACAATCACCATCAGGATTCATATGCCCTAAAATATAAATATCTTCCGAGTCCTTTGCAAGTTCTTCAATATCCTTAAGAAGCATTTATCATTTCTCCTGTCCTTCATTATTAATGACGTCATCGATTAGTTTAGACATATTGATTCCATATTCAATAGATTGATCCATAACAAAATGGAGTTCTGGTGTAAGCCTAAGGTTCACTTTTCTTGCTAGTTCACCTTTAATGTATCCAGATGAACTTTTCAAACCTTCTTCTGTACTTTTACGAACTTCCTCATTCCCCAAAACACTAATAAAAATCTTGCAGTGTTTTAAATCTGGTGTTGTTTCTACTCTAAGAACACTAGCTAAAGGGGTTACCCTTGGGTCTTTAAGTCCTGTTCTAATAATATTACTCAATTCATGTTTAATTTCTTCATTAATTCGTGTAATTCTATTATTTGCTTTTCTCATTTTTTACCTTCCATACTATAAAAAACTGATTATATTATATTGAGATTTCTTGCTATAAAAGCTAGGTTACTCTATCTTGGTAATTCTTCCATGATAAAGGCTTCAATGATGTCGCCTTCCTTCATATCATTATACTTCGTAAGTGTAAAACCACACTCATAGCCTGTATTAACTTCCTTAGCATCATCTTTAAAGCGCTTTAGAGAATCAAGTTCGCCTTCATAAATAACGATGTTGTCTCTTAGCAATCTAACACTTGATTTTCTAGTTATCTTACCATCAAGTACGTAAGCTCCAGCAATGGTACCCACTCCAGATACTTTAAAGGTTTGCCTAACTTCAGCATGCCCAATAATTTTTTCTTTAAACTCTGGATCTAACATACCCTTCATAGCGGCTTCTATATCTTCAATTGCATTATAAATAACTCGATATAATCTAAGGTCAATTTCTTCGTTATCCGCTGTTATCTTTGCTGCTGCTTCAGGTCTAACATTAAATCCTATTATGATTGCATTAGAAGCAGATGCTAACATTACATCTGATTCATTAATTGCTCCTACGCCACCGTGAATTATATTGATCATTACCTTTTCATTTGACAATTTAACTAAGCTTTGTTTTACTGCTTCAACAGAACCTTGAACATCTGCTTTAACAATAACTTTTAGCTCTTTCACATCGCCAGCTTGAATTTGAGTAAACAAATCATCTAGTGTTACTTTATGTGGTGTATGAGTAAGTAATTTTTCTCTATTTTTTACTGTTACTTTTTCAGCTACATGTCTTGCTTGACGCTCATCCTTTGCTGTATAGAACGCTTCGCCAGCAATTGGAACCTCTGATAATCCAAGAACTTCTACTGGTGTTGAAGGTCCAGCATGCTTAACACGTCTTCCTTTATCATCCACCATAGCTCTGATACGACCATATGCAGTTCCTGCTACTATAGAATCCCCAACATTTAAGGTACCATGTTGAACAAGTACTGTTGCAACAGGGCCTCTACCTTTATCAAGCTGTGACTCTATAATGGTTCCTCTTGCATTTTTATGTGGGTTAGCTTTGAATTCTTCAATTTCAGATACAAGTAAGATCATTTCTAATAGTTGGTCAAGATTTGTTCTTTCTAGCGCTGATACATCAACACAAATAGTATCGCCACCCCATTCTTCAGCAACTAATTGAAATTCAACCAATTCCTGCTTAACACGATCTGAGTTTGCACCTGGCTTATCTATTTTGTTCACTGCTACAATAATTTTAACTCCAGCTGCTTTAGCATGATTAATTGCTTCTATCGTTTGTGGCATAACTCCATCATCTGCTGCTACAACTAGGATTGCGATGTCTGTTGCCATTGCTCCTCTAAGTCTCATAGCCGTAAACGCTTCATGTCCTGGTGTATCTAAAAAGGTAATTTTTTGGCCGTTAATTGCTACAACTGAAGCACCAATGTGCTGTGTAATACCACCGTGTTCACCTTCTGTTACTTTACTTTCTCTAATTGCATCTAATAAAGAAGTTTTACCATGATCAACATGACCCATAACTACAACAACTGGAGGTCTGCTTTCTAAATCTTCTGGTGAATCTGGTTCTTCTTTAAAGAATTCTTCTGTAATATCCACTTCTTCCATTTGTTCTACAAGAAAACCTAATTCTTCTGCAACGGATTGGGCCATATCAAAGTTGATTTCTTGATTTGCTGTTGCCATAACACCTTTAATCATTAACATTTTAATAATTTCTGATGCTTGTTTGTCTATTTTAAGTGATAAGTCTTTAACTGTAATTGTGTCTGCTATTTTAATAATGGATAGTTCTCCTTCTTTTTCAATTTGAGCTGATTTCTGTGAATTCTTTGTATTAGCTACTGATTTCTCCGCCTCAGGTTGAGCTTGTTGAGGTTGCACTTGTGGTTGCACTTGTGGTTGCACTTGTTTTGTTTGAGCTTGTTTTGGTTGCACTTGATTTGGTCTATGCTTTGGTGCTTCTTGCTTTATCTGCTCTTGTTTTTGTTGTTTTGGTAGTTCTGTCTTTTGTTGTTCTTGTTTTACTTCATTGTGCTTTGGTTCTTCTTTCACCTTTTTAGCAACATGGGATTGTTCTGCTTGAGGTGTGATCTTCTTCTCAACTTGTTTCTTTTCTTCTACTTTATGATCAACTGATTTCTTATCAATCTGTTTTTTGTCCGTTCCTTTATTCTTGTAATGTACAAGAATTTTTTCCACTTCTTCATCAGAAAGTGACCCCATATGATTTTTTACTTCAATGCCAATTTTAGCAAGTTCATCGACGAGATCTTTGTTACTCACTCCAACCTGCTTCGCGATTTCATAGACACGTATTTTTGACATTAAATCACCTCCGTAAGCCTTTTAAGCCTATATTTTTATTTTTCTTCAATTTTTGACTTTATATTTTTTGCAAAATTCACGTCTAATATACCTATCGTAGCTCTTACTTCCTTACCTAGTGCTTTTCCTAGCGTATACTTATCACTAAATTCAATCATCTCAACATTTCTAAATGTACACATATTTCTAAACTTCTTCTTTGTATTATCTGAAGCATCACCTGCTATAATAACAAGCTTTACTGTTTCATCTTTAATGGCTTTCTCAACCATAAACTCACCTGCAGCTAACAGTCCCGCCTTCATACAAAGTCCTAGTGTTGGAAAAACTTTATTCATTTTGACCTAACTCCTTTTTCATTTGCTGATATACGTCTTCTGGTATCTGGCATTTAAAGGATCTTTCTAGGCCTTTACTTTTAATGGCCAATGCTAAGCAATCTTGAGTAGGACATATATACGCGCCACGTCCATTTAATTTCCCCGTAAGATCAACAAAAAACTCATCTTCTTTATTTCTAACAATTCTAATAAGACTTTTCTTGTTTTTCATCTCTTGGCACCCTATACATTTTCTCAGTGGCATTTTCTTTTGCATATAATCACTACTCCTCAAATAAGTCCTTCTTTGCTTTTGATGCTTTTGGCTTCTTTGCGAATATATCCATATCCTCTTCTATTGTATGTGCTTGTGCAAACTTATCTTCAATAGGTATGATTACTTCATCAGATTCTAAGATAAAATTAGTTTCTTTTGCTTGTGTTTCACTTTTAATATCTATCTTATAACCCGTTAGCTTTGCAGCTAATCTTGCGTTTTGCCCTTCTTTACCAATCGCTAAAGACAACTGATAATCCGGAACAACTACCTTTGCACTTTTCACTTTAATATCTACAGCGACCTTAACAACCTTTGATGGGCTTAAAGCTGCAGAAATAAACTTAGCTGGATCTTCACTCCAAGGTACAATATCAATTTTTTCGCCCTTTAATTCATGCACTATGATTCCAACTCTTGCACCGTTATGTCCTACGCAGGAACCTACAGGATCCACATTAGAATTGTTAGAATGTACAGCTATTTTTGTTCTAGAACCTGCTTCTCTTGATATAGATTTTATTTCAACAACACCATCGTGTACCTCTGGCACTTCTTGTTCAAATAAACGCTTTATAAGCTCTGGATGAGTTCTAGATACATAAATTTTAGGTCCCTTCGTACTTTCTTTTACTTCAATTACATAGACCTTTAAGCGTTCATTAGGTGGATATACTTCTCCAGGTACCTGCTCTTTGTCAACAAGCATTGCATCAATTTTGCCTAAATTAACGACTACGCTACCTTTCACTTCTCTCTGGATGATACCAGTAACGATTTCTTTTTCTTTTGTAATATATTGGTTAAAAAGTACATCTCTCTCTGCTTCTCGTATCTTTTGAACAACAACTTGTTTTGCTTTTCCTGCTGCTATTCTTCCAAAATTTTTAGGCGTTACTTCAATGTTAACTATGTCCCCGATTTCATACGCTTTGTCGATTTCCTTAGCTTTTTCAAGGGAAATGGTAAGATGTGGATCTTCTACCGTTTCAACAACTTCCTTTTCCGCGTATACGACTACATCACCTTTTTCTCTGTCAATATTAACTTTAATGTTTTGTGATGTACCATAGTTATTTTTACACGCTGTAATAAGCGAATTTTCAATTGCTTCGATTAAGATATCTTTGCTAATACCCTTTTCCTTCTCAATCTGGTTTAATGCTAGAATAAATTCTGCATTCATTGCCTCTAATCCTCCTTAAATACTATATTTAAAAGATAACAGCTAGTCTAATAAGCGCAATATCTTTTCTGTTAAATGTCATGTTACCTTCTTTTTCAATGCTAATTACTACTTGGTCTGAGTCAAAGCTTTCTAATATTCCTACAAATTCTCTTTCATTTTTCATAGCTTTATAGAGCTTTATTTCAATAGCTTTACCAATGCTTCTTGTGAAATCCTTATCTTTTTTTAATGGCCTACTTAGTCCTGGCGAGCTTACTTCAAGAATATATGGATCCTTTATTGGGTCCGTTTTATCTAGCTCTACGTCAAGGGCCCTACTAACAACCTCACAATCATCAACAGTTACGCCACCTTCTTTGTCAATGTAAATCCTTAAATACCAAGTACCTACCTCTTTTACATACTCTACATCTACAAGCTCATAATTATTTTGCACCAAAATTGGATCCAATAATTGTTCTACGAGCTTTTCGATTTGTTCTTTAAATGACATTTCGTCACCCCTTTCACCTAAATACCTATGCAGAACCTTCATAGTTGTATATGATATACTTATTAAATACAGAAAATCGGCTCGTTTTTAAAATAAAATCCTTGATACATATCTGCCGCTTTTCCATTTGTTTATGATAATCTCTCATATTAAATAACAAGAGTGGACCAAAAGTCCACTCTCTCTTAAATGTATATATGATTTATCATCTCTTCTATTATAGCACTGATAATAGTTGTTGACAAGAAGTTTTATGAAATATTTGCAATTGATTTATACAAAGTTACGTTCTAACTTACATGGTAGGAAATCAGATGTGAACATGGAAGCCTTTTTGCAGGCTAGCATAACCATATATATTAAATACTCAATATATATTAAGTCCTTCTGCGCTAACGGTAAATATCTTAAACTATACATTATAATTATTAGCCTTTTCAGCTATTCGTTTTCGTAGATTTGAAAATACTTCTTCATGTGAATAGCGAATGTTTGTAGACTTAGCTTCCATTTCAGCTTCTTTCCATTTAAGATAAATTTCATTTCAGGTTCAGCTGTTTCATGCACTATTCTTGATATATCTGCAAAGTTGTTTCTTAAATCTGAAACTGGTCTAATATGTTAAATAATTTTTACAGCGTTTAACTTTTTATTTGAAAGAATTATAATATACGTTATAATGAAGTAAATAATTAACACCTTAATTTAATCCAATAGATTTTAATATGCCCAAGGGAGGCTACAATGATGAATGAAAAAACAAAAAGGTCACTACTCGTACTTATAATGTTTTGGATTATTTGGTCTATGTTATTGTTTTTTGCATTAATAATGTTATTTGATGATTTTTTTTCAAATCTCTACTTTGTTGGGTTGTTACATATTTATTGTTTTTTATTCTTATTTCGGTTACTGATACTAGAGAAATCACTCAAGAAAACAGTCAGAATATAAGCATTTATAAAGAAAATGATGTCACAGTTTCTGTTCTTGAAGGTATTTTGCCAGATGATGAAACTATCGATGTGTCAAAAGTTAAGAACCCTAAAACAGAGGACATTGATGGTGTTGCATTTTATACTTATGAAATATCACTTCCTAACAAAACTGTTATGGAAGGTGTTGCGGAAATAAAAATACCCTATGACGAAGAACAATTTTCATCTGATATTGATGCAACGGATGCGATATCTGCTGCATATTTTGATGAACAGGAAAGCAAATGGCTTGCTGTACCCTATACCGTTGACTCAAAAGAAAAAGTAGTAACCATATATACCAATCATTTTTCAAAATATGCTGTTGTATATTTTAAAGATGGTCGAAAAAAACTTTCAGATAAATTGCCTAAATTCGACAGTATGCCTACGTCGTTATACAGCGTAAGTGATATGGAAAAAATACTTGGTGAAATTGAAAAAGGGACTGGTGAGAGCTCAACTGCCCTAAGCGCTGGCTGGAATAGCTTCAACTCCTATTACGGACTTACCAGTGCATCAGAATCTATTCTATCGACGGCGGTCAGTTCTAAAACGCTAACCAGTATAAATAGCCTAATGACCGAAGCCGGGGTTGGCTTTGCTTTCGCACAGCTTGCCTATGATCTTTCTAACGGGGACAACAATGCCGCTGTTAATAATTTAATTAAAAATTCATCTTATTACAGCGCTTCCAAATGGGGCGGTACTGCTATCGGTCTTGCATCTGCAGGAGCCACCTTTATGGATGTTGCTATAAATAAATATGCAGAAACGGCACTTGATAAAAATCTTCAAAAATGGGAAGATTCCTATAGATACTATTATTTTACAAATCCCAAGGCAACCCGCTCAGCAGTTGAATGGTATAAAATAGTAAGCCAACTGCACAAGAGTTCTGAAAATCCTGAAGAATTCAAAAACAAACTTGACAGTGCTATCACCGACTACTGTGATATTTTTTGGAAAGATCCTGAAGCCTATGCTTATATTGCCGAAAAAACACCTGGAAAAATAGGCTTTGGAGCTGGTGGAGAATATGCTAATGATGTATCAACAATTAGTGATAGATTCAAAGATTTTATATATGCTAATACTATTAAATCCGTGATGGAAGTTTACACTAAAAATCTTTGGATAGAAGAAAGCATAAAATCCGATAAGAAGCTTCAAAAGCTTAAGGACGAGATGAATAAAGAATATACCGTTACAGTTAATCTTTCAAATTATCAACAAGTTAAAAATATTAAAGGTACAATGGTACGTTTAAAGAATGGAGACGGCAAGGTAATACATAGCCAGAGTTTTGATACTTCTGGCAAAGCAATTATAAAAATGTCCTTATTGGGATTTTTAAAAGCTGGCGGTCCTGTTAACATTGAGGTAAAAGTACCCGAACAGGATAACACACCAGCATATAAAACGACTCTTACTTATAAATTAGACAGTACAAATATTGTACTTAATGCGCCATATACTCCAGTTATTACTTCCCAAGAAACTAAAAAAGCAGTCGAAGAGTCAACGCCAACTGAGACAAAAAAGCCAGAACAAAAAAGTACACCCCAAAAAAAACCAAATAATCAAACACCAGCAGCAACGAATACACCAGCGGTTGTACAGCCCCCTGTGACTACTCCAAAATCCGAGTACAATTATAATGCCGCTTTGGCAGCCTGGTCCGCCGCTTTGGCTGCAAAGGAGAACAGTAAAACTTTTGACGATGGGACTTGCAAAACAACTTGCCAATTTGAATGGGTCACGGCTCCTTATATTAAAGACGGCCAGGTTTATGGTGCTAGCAAATTATGGTATAATAATCAGTATTATTCAGGAGCAAAAGCTGGAACTACGGAAAAATATGTTGCAAGTGAGATGTACGACGCAAATAATCCAGGCGTATTAATATCGCTTGCCGACCTAAAAAAAGCCTACCCACAGTTTGGTAATTGATCTAAACTTTCCATCAAGTGTATACATTCTATTGTGAAAAATTTACCCCTCCTCCCCCGCATTCCTTTGTTTCCTATGGAAATAAAGGAATACTTCTATAAGTGAAGGTTAATCTACCAAAATGACAAGGAAGTTAGGCCTTAGTGTTTTCCCTTTGTTATGTATGTATAGGTGGCTTGATATCCTTCTTTAATCAGCATTTCTTTTTCTTCATAAGTTAAATCAAAATCCAGAGTATTAATGTGTTTATGATCAATGAATACTGTTCTATACTCATTTCCACCTCTGAAGCAATATTCATTTGCTACATTTCTAACGGCTTCGTACGTACACGCAATATGTTGCCATAGGTTTTTATCTTCCCTTCTAGAAGGGGTTAAAATATCATTTTTTGAAGACAAGATAAACCCTAAAGTATTATCAGCAGGGCAACCTTCATCAAAAATTTCAATTGGGTAGTTATACATAGTGCCTCCATCTACATAAATATCCTCTTTCCATTCAAAGGGCCTGTAAATAAAAGGAATTGACATAGATGCTCTAACAGAGGCCACAACAGGCATATCTGGTGTATCTTCATGGTTAGCAATTACTGTTTTTCCATAATTCAAGTTGCAAAGCACACAATGAAGTTCCTTGCCTGTTGCTTCATAGAGTTGCTTATAGGTCGTTTTACCGTCAAAACCTTTTCTTTTAAACATATGTATCAACCATTTTGTAAAATAACTTCCATCACACAAACCTCTATAAACAACCTCATCATATAGAACCATTGCAGAAGTCATTGGTTCTAATAACATTTTGGGATCATCTGCCAGCATTTCTATTTTTACTCTTGATTCTTCCAAGAAGCTTTTAAAATCTATGGCTATCATCTGACGATATAGTTCCTTTTCCTTCATGCCGATAGCAAGCAAAGCCGCAATAATCATACCCGCACTCGCTCCTGAATATCTTTTAACCCCTTGAATAACACCTGTCTCCTCCAAAGCTCTTATTGCACCTAAATATGCAATGCCTTTTATACCGCCTCCACTAAAAACAAGATTTTCTGGAGTTATAACATGCTTTCTAGTTTCCAACCCATCTGTCCTACACAAATAATACTTCATAACCAGATTCCTTTTTATCTTCTAATTATGTTATTCTATGTCTGGAAAGCCCTGAGTATGACCTTCCAAAATCCTCCTAATGAATTCTTCCAAAACTCCTTTACGCAAACAAATGTTCGTGTTATAATAGGTTATATCTTAGCCTACTTGGAGTGAATAATTATGTCGACCTCACCTACAATATTTCATATAGATGCTAACTCTGCCTACTTGAGTTGGTCTGCTATTTCTCTGTTGCAACAAGGTTATCCTTCTGATCTACGAGATATCCCTTCTGTTGTCGGAGGCAATGAGAAGTCAAGGCACGGTATTGTTTTAGCAAAATCCCTCCCTGCCAAGCGATTTAATATACAAACCGGCGAATCCTTAAGAGCTGCCTTTGCAAAATGTCCTGATTTAATATCAGTTCCTCCCGATTATAGTGTTTATATGAAAGCCAGCAAAGCCATGGTGACAATACTACAAGAATATACCCGGTCCCTACAAAGATTTAGTGTTGATGAATGCTTTTTGGACTATACGCATATGTCAGATCACTTTGGCGAGCCACTGGAATGCGCCCATAACATTAAGGAACGCATTAAGAAGGAATTAGGCTTCACTGTTAATATAGGTGTTTCTTCTAATAAAATACTAGCAAAAATGGCTTCTGATTTCTCAAAGCCTAATAAGATTCATACTCTATATTCTCATGAAATACAAGAAAAAATGTGGCCTCTACCTGTTAGGGATTTATTTATGGTAGGACGAAGAACTGAGCTCAAGCTACACCAACTTGGCATTTATACGATTGGTGCCCTTGCTAAGGCCGATACTCATATTCTTTTTTCTCATTTTAAGAGTCACGGATTATTAATTCAACAATATGCAAATGGTATTGATGATTCCATAGTAAGAAAGAGTAATCATGAACTTGTAAAAGGTATGGGAAATTCTACAACCATGTCTTTTGATGCAGAAGACTATGAAACTGCATATAAGGTGCTTCTTTCTTTAGTTGAAAATGTATGTATGCGACTACGCTCTGCTAAGATGAGCTCACGGTTAATTGCTATTTCTATTACAACAAATACTTTTGGATACACCTCTCACCAACGCAAAATAGATGTTCCAACAGATTCAACAAACGATGTTTATCATGTCTGTAAGCAACTTTTTAATGAGCTTTGGCAAGGCACTCCTCTAAGGAAGCTCGGGGTAAGTGTTTCCGAACTTACTGATAATGATTATGTGCAAATGACTTTGTTTGACTCCAATACTTTAGAAAAATATAAGGCTTTAGATAAATGTATAGATGCAATCCGTTTAAGATACGGAAATAATGCTGCAGGGCGCGCTTGTTTTCTTCACTCTGGAATTCAACCGATGACAGGAGGTATTGGCGAAGACGATTATCCTGTGATGACAAGTATATTATAATAAGAAGGAGGCGCTTACTTGAAAACCATAGCAAAATCCATAGAGATGATTAGTTGGACAGAAGAAAACGGTAAAATTCACCCTCTTAAATTCAAGCTTTCTCAAAACGAAGGTGAAAATCACATCTATAAAATCAGAAAAATCTATACCTCTGAACTAGAAAAACTAGCAGGTAACAAAATATATAAATTCACTTGTGAAATTGTTATTAACAACACGATAAAGGTGTGTGAGCTTAGATATGAATTGGATTCTTGTAGATGGGTTTTGTTTAAATTGTAAGTATCAAGAAAACAAGAGCGGCTTAAAATCGCTCTTGTTTTGAAGAAAAAACCTTCTTATGAGAAAATCTCTAAATATCTTACATTTACTACATCCCAATTAATATTTTTAATAAAAATATCAATGTATTCTTTTTTTGCAATTCCATAATCAATCATATACGCATGTTCATATACATCTAAAACCAACAAGGGTATCGTCCCAATGGTACTACCTTCATCATGGGCATCTTGACCGATGACATGTAAGCCTTCATCTAATGGATCCCAAACCAAAACAGCCCATCCCCTCATAGCCATACCAACCGCTTTAAATTTATCAATGAAATGCTCTACACTTCCGAAATCTTCAACTATAGCATCCATAAGTGGTGGATATGGTCTCTTGCCTGCACCTATTATGTTTTCAAAATAGAGTTCATGGAGCTTAACACCATTTAAAGTATAGCTTTCTGCTAGCTTTAGGCTTCTCAATCTGCTAAAGGTACTATTCGTACCTGCAAAATCTTTATCTTCAACAAGTAAGGTCCTTACTTGATTAAGCTTTTGTACATAATTCTCATATAACATTTCATGTTGTTTAAGCTGCTTTTCAGACAAATCATATACACCATGAAAATTATATTTTTTTGCTTGAATCTTCTCCATAATCATCCCACTTTACCTTGATTTAGAACGTCTTAGGGTAATATACCTAATATATCTAATATATCTAATATACTCGCACTGTGTGCTCGTAACCTAATGGCAAGCTGCGCTTGCCATCAGTGGGCGCTTGTGCGCCCACTGATTCTGTATGTACGCAGTACATACGGAATCAGGTTAAATTATTATACAAATCAATCCGCCGTTTCCCTCATTCATAATTTTCTTCAAGGTTTCTTGAAGCTTTAATTGGGTGTCTACAGGCATTCTATAGATTTTGTTTTGAAGTCCATCATTGACTAGTTCATGCAAAGATCTTCCAAATATGTTAGAGTTCCATATCGTTTTTGGATCATTTTCAAATTCACTCATAATATAATTCATAAAGTCTTCACTTTGTTTTTCAGTTCCAACAATAGGAGAGACCTCAGTTTCTATATCACATTTAATCATATGTATAGTAGGAGCGCTTGCTTTTAATTTAACCCCAAATCTATTGCCTTGTTTCACTATTTCCGGTTCATCTAAGACTAGATCTTCAATATGAGGTGAAACTATTCCATATCCATGAAGCGAAACATCTGTTAGGGCCTTTTCAACCTGTTCATACTTCTTCTTAACCTTACCAAGCTTTTTAATAAGAGAAATGAATTGATATTCTCCTTCTACCTCCGTTCCAATTAAATCACTGAGTACATTATAATAGTAATCATCCTTAATTTTTATATCCATATTTGCACTACCATCTGACAACGAAATCTTATCTAAATTAATTTTTTCTACATATTCGTTATTAAAGGCAAGGATTGAAGGCTTTTTAATATCTCTTATTGTATTGATACTCTTAATTGTATCTCTTGCAGTTGCTATTAGACTTTCCTTGAGCCAATGGTCGTGATCAAGTACTTCAATCCATTTTGGAATGTTAAAATTAAGCGAGGAAACTGGAAATTCAAACAATACATTTTCGAATATTTTTTCAACGTCTTCTTTTCTAAGTTGTTCACAATTACATGGAATTGTTGTAACGCCATACTTCTTCTCGAGCTCATTCACTAATTCGGATGTAACGTCAGAAAATGGTTTGATCGTATTTATGATAAGAACAAATGGCTTGCCAATCTTTTTAAGCTCAGCAATGGTTTTTTCTTCTGCCTTCACATAGTGATCTCTTGGAATTTCTCCAAAGGAACCGTCTGTTGTAATAACAACACCGATTGTAGAATGGTCATTGATAACTTTTTTTGTCCCTATCTCAGCTGCTTCAGTAAATGGTATCTCATGATTAAACCAAGGGGTTTTAACCATTCGAGGTAAATCTTCTTCAAGATGACCCGAAGCCCCATCAACCATATAACCTACACAGTCAATTAAACGAATATCAAATTCAATGTCATCTCCAAGTGATATTCTTGCGGCTTCTTGAGGAATAAACTTAGGCTCAGTTGTCATTATAGTCTTTCCAGCTGAACTTTGGGGCAATTCATCTTTTGCTCTTTCTTTCATATGAACGTTATCTATGTTAGGTATTACAAATAAATCCATAAAACGTTTGATAAAGGTAGATTTACCCGTTCTGACTGGCCCAACGACACCTATGTATATTTCACCGTTTGTTCTTGCTTTAATGTCACTATAAACATCGTACTCTTCAAACATAAAAATCCTCCTACACATATTTTCTCATAAATAAATATATGTAGAAGGGCTATCAATTAGACTTAATTTGCTATATGACCTTTTTAAATTTATCCTTTACAACTTAAATTGTTCCATTAATTGTGTTAAGTGTTTTGACATTTCTTTTATACTATTGCTTCTTTCATTAAGCTCATGCATTGTTGAAGATATTTCTTGTATAGCAGCTGATGACTCTTCCGTACTTGCTGCATTTTCTTCTGCTATAGCAGATAAACCTTCTATGACTGTCATTACCGTACATCTTTTTACTTCCATATCTTTGCCATACAAATTAATTTGTTATGAAAACTCAAGAGACATATGGATGGCTTCTGCTATCTCTTTATACTTCTTTTGTGTTTCCAATACACTATCACTTTGAATGTCAACAGCTTCACGTAATTGGCGGCTTGTTTCAATTGATTTTGTTGAATTATATTTTAGCTCTGTTAACATTTGATCAATTTGAGCTGTTGATTTTGCAGACTGTTCTGCAAGCTTTCTAATTTCATCTGCAACCACTGCAAAACCTTTCCCTGCCTCTCCTGCACGCGCCGCTTCAATTGCTGCATTTAATGCTAGAAGATTGGTTTGACTTGCAATATCGGATATCATTGTACTTGCTTCACCAATATTATTCGTACTTTCTTTTGTAGTTTCTGCAACATCTGAAAGATCAGCCATCGATTTTTTACTTTCTTCAGTCTTAATGGCCAGATTTTCAACAAGTTTTAGTCCATCTTCTGTGAGCTTACCAATCATGAGCGATTGCCCTGCGAGAGCTTCAGCTAATTCAGCATTACTCGAAACAATATAACCTAATTCATTCACATCGTTAGAAACACTTCCTACATCATCTGCCTGATTTATTGCGCCACTTTAAATGTCTTTTTGCTGTTACATTATGGAAGTCGCCCCCCTAAGTACAACCTTTTTTATAGTTGAACAGATTCTATGATTTCTTTTTCAACAGTTCTTACATATGCTTCGATCTCATTTATTTCTCTTGAAGCTCTTTCCACAAAATCATCATCCTTAATAGAGCTAAGATTAATCTTTACATTATAAATAGCTGACAAAGCCGAAGTTCTTGCCATCATAGCAGAAACGATACCATCTGTGACTGCATTCTTATTGCCTTTGGCTACTACTTCTCTTGATAGATTAATAATTTCATATGATTTTCTAGCAACTTCTAATGGTACCAATGCCGCATACTTTGTACTCTCTTGAATTTTATCACTTCTAAATTCTTGATCTTCTTTTGTATCCTTTGGCAATTTATAAGCAGCCATAACCTCATTGAAGGCGTCTGAATCTCTATCAATCTCTTTTACCAATTCAGCTCTAAGCAGCCCTGCTTTTTGTGCTACTTGTATCATCTCGTCTGATACCTTTTCGTATGCCTTCTTACCTATCGTAAGGTTTGCTACCATTTCTACTAAGGCTGCGGCAGTTGCACCGCTTTGAGCCGCTATACTTCCACCACCTGGAACTGGATTACTAGATGCGGTCTCATTTAAAAATTCAACAATCGTTTTATCAATTAACATATTCCATGCTCCTTCTACTTTTACTAAGTATGAATAATCGTTTCTTTATTTATCTTAATGTTACAAAAGCTTCGATTTCCTTTCGGTTAAAACAATCTGTCCTCTTTTTATCACTGTTTCTACTGTGCTTACACCAATATGGTAAGATAAAAAGTGGTAAGTTGGACAATCGTGAATGACGATGTCAGCGATTTTACCTACATCTAAACTACCGATATTTTCAGCTCTATTAAGTGCAGCGGCACCATTAATAGTAAGGGCAGTTATAGCTTCTTCCGTCGTCATGTTCATTTGTAGGGTTGCAAGTGCTATTATCAAAGGAATTGATTCACTATAACAGCTTCCCGGATTAAAATCAGATGCTAAGGCTACCGCTAAGCCTTGATCAATCATATACCTTGCTCTGGCATAAGGTTTTTTCAGAGAAAAAGCCGTACCTGGCAGTAATGTAGCTATGATACCTCTCTCTTTCATTCTTTCGAGTCCTTCGTTTGAAGCCATTAGCAAATGGTCAGCTGTCACTGCTCCCATATCGGCTGAAAACTTAGCACCTCCTAAGTCTACAATCTCGTCAGAATGAATTTTAATTTTAAAACCCAATTCTTTTGCTCTAACAAGAAGTTTCTCAGACTGCTCCACAGAAAAAACACCCTCTTCGCAAAACACATCGCAATACTCTGCAAGCTGATCACTTGCTACATCTGGAAGCACCTCTTCTAATAAATATTCTATATAATCATCTGCTCTGTCTTTAAATTCATCTGGCACTGAATGCGCGCCCATAAAAGTAGCCACAATATCCAATGGATGTTTTTCATTGAGCTCTTTCATCACTTTTAATTGTTTCATTTCCGTAGCATAATCAAGACCATATCCGCTTTTACCTTCGACGGTTGTAACACCAAATCCAAGCATACTATTTAACCTTTTCACTCCAGCATCTAATAGCTGATTATGACTAGCTTCTCTTGTTGCTCTAACACTATTTGCAATGCCACCTCCACGCTTCATAATCGACATATAGTCTTCACCCATAAGACGCCAACCATATTCTTCAGCTCGGTAACCACCAAAGACAAAGTGTGTATGAGAATCCACAAAGCCCGGCAAAACTATTTTATTTGCAGCATCTATTACTATGCTATTTTTTTCTAAGTCCTCATTAACAATGTCCTTCGTTTCACCAACCGCTTTAATCATACCTTCTTCAATAATAATTGCACCATTATAAATAATACCCAGTTGGTTCATATCCTTACCTGCTTTAGCAGCAAAGCCGCTACAGGTAATAAGTTCATTTGCATTTTTAATAACGATTCTATCTATCATTTTATCACTCCCCAAGGTTTGATTCGATCACTTTATCCATAGAGAAATTGTATAAACCAAGATAATAAGCGGCTGTATCAATAAGAGCTTCCATTGGAACAAGTCCTACTACCTCACTGCCTATTACATTTACACCATATCGTTTTGCTTCCATTTTAACGGTTTCAAACACTCTATAAATAGAGGTTTTGGTATAATCCGTAATATTCATAGTAACTTGAGTAATACCTCTTTCAGCAATACTTACCCCTCCAGCTTTGACATACCTAAACCCGCCATTTGAATATCTGATAGATTTTGCTATTTTATTAGCAATGTCAATATTATCCGTATCTAAGTCAACATTATAGGCTACTAATGGCATTCTTGCAGCAACTCCTGTTACTCCTGCAGTTGGATGAATTTTAGCTTCTCCAAAATCAGGCTGCCACTCAGGTTGTTTGAGCTTTTCTGTCATCCCCTCAAATTGACCCTTTCTTACATCTGCAAGATTTTGTCTTTCTGGTGTTGATGCAGCATTTTCATATAAAAATACTGGAATGTTCCATTGATTTGCTATCATTTCACCTGTTTCCTGAGCTAGTTGAACACATTCCTTCATTGTCATATTTTTAATTGGAATAAAAGGAACAACATCTGTAGCTCCCATTCTTGAATGTTGGCCTTCATGTGTTGTCAAGTCAATGACCTTCGCAGCTACCCCTATAGCTTCGACAACAGCGTTTTTAACAGCTTCTGGCTCTCCTATAACGGTAACAACCACTCTATTATAATCTTTATCTGCTTCATAATTGAGTAGTTTAACCCCTTCTTTTCCTCTTAACGGAGCAACAATTTGCTCAATTTTATTTAAGTCCCTACCTTCACTAAAGTTAGGAACACATTCAACTATTTTTTTAGCATCTGACATCTTATAACCTCCGTCATCTATACATTTTTTCTACAAGTTTCTTTACTAGATCATCATCGGCTCTATATGGCAATGTAATATGATCATTTCCAGTCATTGTCTCGTTATACTCAACGCAAGTTGAAATTGCATTTTCATTCCTAGCCCAAGCACGTCTAGCTACACCACCCATTACATCCCAGGGAATAGAATTCCTTAAAATCTCATCTACTCTTTTGCTTCCATCTAAAACCATACCAAAGCCGCCATTGATAGATTTCCCGATTCCAACTCCTCCACCATTATGAAGAGTAACAAGACTCATGCCTCTTGCACTGTTTCCTGCAAAAATATGGGTTGCCATATCTGCCATGATATTACTACCATCTTTTATATTCGAGGTTTCTCTAAATGGTGAATCTGTCCCTCCAGTATCATGATGATCTCTACCAAGCATAATCGGTCCTACCTCATTGCGTCTGACCATATCATTGAATTTAAGTGCAATATTAAGCCTTCCAAATGCATCTTGATATAATATTCTTGCTTTCGTTCCAACAACCATTTTATGTTGCTCAGCATCCCTAATCCAAATATAGTTGTCTCTATCTTGATAACGTCTGTTTGGATCAATACAGGACATTGCCGCTAAATCTGTTCTTTGTAGATCTTCTTGCAGGCCACTTAAGCACACCCATCTAAAGGGACCATATCCATAATCAAATAAACAAGGTCCAAGTATATCCTCAACATATGATGGCCAAATAAACCCATCTTTATCATCTCTTCCATTTTTAGATATTTCACTTACACCGCTGTCATAAATAGCTTTCATAAAGGAATTACCATAATCAAAGAAATAAGTTCCCATGTCCACTAAGCCTTTAATCACTTCATAATGTCTCTTAAGTGTTGCATTTACAAGCATTATAAATTTGTCTTTATCTTTATCTAGTAATTGTGTACGCTCTTCAAAGGATATCCCTACTGGACAATAGCCTCCATTGTACGCCTCATGGCAAGAGGTTTGGTCAGATAAAAGATCAATAAGAATATGATGATCAAGCGCATATTCAAGTAGCTCTACTACATTTCCATGAAAAGCAATGGCAATCGGTTCACCTTTTTCTTGATAGGTATTTGCAAGTTCAAAAGCTTCTTTTGGTGTCTTTGCAATTGCTTTAACCCAGCCTTGTTGATGTCTAGTTTGAATTCTTGAATAGTCCACCTCTGCAACAATACCCACTCCGTTAGCAATCTCAACGGCTTTTCCTTGCGCTCCACTCATACCACCTAACCCCGATGACACAAAGAGCTTACCTCTAAGATCTTTATCTTCTGCAATACCTAGTTTAAGTCGACCTGCATTGAGAAGCGTACTATAGGTACCATGTACAATGCCCTGAGGCCCAATATACATCCAACCACCTGCAGTCATTTGACCGTAGTTTGCAACTCCAAGTGCCGCAGCTCGATTAAAATTATCGTAATCATCAAAAGCACCCACCATGAGACCATTGGTAATAATAACACGTGGTGCATCAGGTTTAGAATGAAATAGTCCAAGTGGATGACCAGATGCTATGACCAACGTCTGATCACTCGTTAATGCCTTCAAATATTCTATAACCAACTGATACTGCATCCAATTTTGAAATACACTGCCTGATTCTCCATAGGTAACTAGTTCATAAGGATATAGAGCTATATCAAAATCAAGATTATTGTCAATCATCAATTGAAAGGCTTTTCCTTCTAAGCACTTACCTATATAGTCCTTTACTGGCTTTGCTTTTATTTGCTCTGCTGGCCTAAAGCGATAACCATATATTCTACCTTTTGTCAGTAGCTCCTCTAAAAATTCAGGTGCTAGTTCTTCGTGGAATTTTTCAGGAATATATCTAAGTGCATTTTTTAATGCAATTTCTGTTTCCTCAATGGTAAGTGTAAATGTTCTTTTTGGGGCTCTTCTAATCCCTTCTTTAAATTCAGGATACTCTGGTATTCCATTTTCTAAATTTAATTTTATTAACATTGACTTTTCTACATCATGGTTACTGTACATATAGAATCCTCCTCTTTTCAATCCATTGCTTAGATATATTTGGCGGTTATAAAAGTGCACCAATTGTATTTTCAACAGCCTTTAAAATGTCATTATTCTCTACTAGTTTAATGCTTTTCTCAATGTCAACATACATAATACGATCTTCGTCTAGTTTATCAATATTCTCACGAATGACTTTATAGGCTTCTTTTGTTCCCTTACCTAGTTTATCGGGATTACTGAAATCTACACCTTGAGCAGCTGTCATCAACTCTATCGCAATTACTCTTCTAGTGTTATACAGGATCTCATTTGCTTTTCTAGCTGCAATCGTTCCCATACTAACATGATCTTCTTGATTACCAGACGATGGTATGGAATCAACACTTGCTGGATGGGCCAATATTTTATTTTCTGAAACAAGTGCTGCCGCAGTATATTGCATAATCATAAATCCAGAGTTAACTCCACCTTTATTGGTTAAAAATGGTGGCAATTCACTTAGGCTTGGATTCACCAATCTTTCTATACGTCTTTCTGCAGAATTGGCTATTTCAGCTAGTGCAATCCCCAAAAAGTCAAACGCTAGCGCCATAGGTTGACCATGAAAATTTCCACATGAAATTACTTGCTCATCGTCAGGAAAAATCAATGGGTTGTCTGTTGCTGCATTTATTTCTCTATTTACTTTATCAAGAACATAATCAATGGCATCCTTACTTGCACCATGAATCTGTGGAAGGCATCGTAGAGAATAAGAATCCTGTAGCTTCACTTCACCTTGCTTGGTTGTTAATCCACTTCCTTCAAGTATACGAGCAAGGTTTTTTGAGCAAGCAATCTGTCCAGTATGGTTTCTTACCGCATGAACCTTCTCATCAAAAACATCCATTATTCCTTTTAAAGCTTCAAAGGTTAAGGCAGCAGATATATCCGCTGTTTTCATAAGGTTAATTGCATCGTATGTAGTAATAGCGCCTACTGCTGTAAGAACTTGTGTCCCATTGATAAGTGCCAAGCCTTCTTTTGATGTCAAATGAATTGACTCAATACCAGCTTCTAGCATAGCTTTCTCACCAGTAAGTAATTTACCATTGTAATATGCTTCTCCTTCTCCCATCATTACCAAAACCATATGAGATAAAGGTGCTAGATCTCCACTCGAGCCTAATGATCCCTTTTCAGGAATGGCTGGGTGAACTCGTTTATTAAGCATTTCAACTAAAATATGTAAGGTTTTGAGTCTAATTCCTGAATATCCTTTCACCAATGCATTTAATCGAAGTAGCATAATTGCTCTAACGATTTCCTCAGAAAAATGTCTTCCAACTCCACAAGCATGGCTTCTAATAAGACTATCTTGTAATTGCTCTACTTGACCATTGGAAATGACAATATTGCTAAACTTTCCGAAACCAGTTGTTATACCGTATACCACCTTTTCATCTTTAACGAGTTTTTCTACATATGCCCTAGATTTATTGACCTTCTCAACTGCAACTTCAGATATTTGAACCAGGTATCCCTCTCTTGCCACATGTATCAATTCTCTTAAGGTTAAGTTATTTCCATCTACTGTTATTGTTTTCAAATTTACACCTCGTAAGCTTCATATTTTTACTGTGTCACATTTCACAGTTTTTACTATATTTATACATATATGATTTATGATAGCGTATTTTATTTTTTTGTGCAAACGAGTGTGCTAGTTGCTTACCAAGTTAACAGTTCATCATAATAAACAGATGAACTGTAATCAATACTTATCTACAGGTCTTAAAACCTTCAAAATATCACAGTCAATGTTACAAAACCTCCTCATTCGGTTAAAATATCAATTGAAAAGAATTCCTTAGAATGATAAACTAGGAATAATGAAATTGACTAGAAGGTGATCATAATAGAAGGCTCTAAAAATCTCTTTCAAAAAAACTTAAAATACTACATACTCTATGGCATTGTTTTTGAACTTATCACAAACCTATATAAGCCCTTTTCAGTAAAATTTTTAGAGCGTATTGGTGGCAGTGATTTTGACATATCATTATTTAATGCACTCCCGGGTCTTATTATGTTGTTTACACTCATTCCTGGAATTTTACTTTTAAGAAACCTTAATATTAAAAAAACAACCGGGCTTATGGTTGTATTATCAAGAATTTTCATATTATTGTATGCATTCGTTCCATTTTTTCCAATCGCATATCAACCATTTGCGTTTACTATGATCACTGCACTTATGAGTGCGCCTACAGCTATATATCTTACAGGGTTTCAAAGTCTCACAGGGGATCTTTTTGAACCCGATGAATGGGTTAAGGCAGTAAGTGTGAAAAGCAAATATAGTGTTTTAATGATTATATTTATTACTCTATTAACTGGACAACTCTTAACTGTTTTGCCTCAAAATGATAATCAGCGCATATTGCTATATCAAGGTTTTTTCTTATTGGCCTTTCTTTTTACAGGTGTAGAATTAGGCTTACTTAAGAAAATGAAGGTAACTCATCACACACAAAACGCGATTGGTCCGTTTAAAGATGTAATAAAACACATTTTTTCAAATAAAAGATTCATGTTATACGTTTACTGCTCACTTACCTTTCATTTTGGTTGGCAAATGGGTTGGCCGCTTTTTACAATCTATACCATTAAAAATCTCGGTGCAAATGAATATTGGCTAGCTATCATTTCCATATCATCTCTTGTAACGATGTTTATCGGTCATATTTACTGGCCAAGGTTAATCATGAAGTATGGTAATGCAACGATTACAGCTGTATGTACTGTTGGTATGTCTATTACGCCAATTTTATATATTGTTTCCAAAAACTTATACGTTCTCGTTGTAATGGCGGCAATTGCAGGCATTGTAACCTCAGGAACACTCACTGTGCTTCTTAGTGGTGTTTTAGAGGTAATTCCTAGAGAAAACCGTATGCTGTACATGGGCGTTTATACGACCTTTACCAATATTACCTTAACCATTGCTCCAATAGTTGGTCATCATTTGTTAACCTCAAAAAATATACAGTTTGCACTGGTTATAACTGCCCTATTTAGAATAATAGGTGGAATCACCTTTGTAATACGTGATATTTACATAAAAAAAACTCAGACCTATTTGTAGTTTAAATTTTACCAAATAAATTGAATACCTGAATTTATAAAATATAATGCAAAGCAAACTACGAACGCACCAAGACCTATGATTAAGCCTTTGTATACTTTTGGACTCATAAGCTTTCTACTCTTAGACATACTAAAAGCAACAAAAGTAAACCATGAAATATCTGATAAAATATGACCTATATAAACCAAAGCAACCCCAACAAGACCAACCTTTAAAGAATCCACCAACAAAGCCATTCCAATGCTTGCCCACCACAAGATAAAATATGGATTGCTAATACTAACTGTTACTCCTTTTATGATTAGCTTTTTCCAAGAATATTTATGCTCTGCTGTTTTTAAATCCTCTAGGGAAATCTTATTCTTAATTGCACTAAAAAACATATCTAACCCCATAAGTAGCAAAACCAACCCGCCAACAATGCCAATAACGCCTGATACAATTGGGTATGTAAAGAATTCCTTTAAACCTAGCATTAACAAAACAACCGTTACAAGTTCTAATAACGCATGTCCAAGGCCTAGAAGCAATCCGCCTTTTGCCCCTTTTTTAATCCCTACATCTATTGTTAACCCTAATAATGGTCCCGGCATCAATGCACCAGAAAACCCAATGGCAAATGATGTTGCACCAATCATTAAATAATTCATAATGTCTCCCGATTAATTTAAATATTATTTAATACCATTGATTCCTATCCCATTCATGATTTCATGAACTTTTATTATACAGTCACTATAGTTTTCGCTGTCAACATGATATCAGCGATTTCATCCATGTTACTTACTCTTGCTGCTTTCAAGGATTTCTCAAGTTTAAAGTGACTAACACAAGTTCCACAAGCAAGTATATCAACTCCTGCTTCAAAAAGACCATTAACTGCATCCAAAACTTCAGAACCAGTCGCTGCAATCTTCACTGCTGAATTATATAATATGATTGTTTCTGGTTTGTTTGGACTTGCCCAGACCTTACGTAGAAATGCTCCCATAAGCTTTTTACCGAGAACCTCATCACCACTTCCAAAACTTTCACTATTAATAATGATTACTCTATCCATTTTCCTCACAGTTCCTTTCGTTTCGTTATGCTGAAATATACGAGATTTTCATATAAAAGATACGTAGGCACCCTAGCGCCTACTCTAAATAATTATTGAACATAAGACTCTAAAATTCCTGGCACTAAATACTCTACCTCTGGATTATATGTTTCAACTGAAAGATAATATGTTTTATCTCCCACACTTTTATATGAAACTACCCAATATTCATCACCACTTCTATCTTCGATCATAACTAAATTATCCTCTGTTCCAGAAACAATTTCTGGATTTGTCATTGAGCTACTGATTACATCTACTAAAAGTTCAACATCAGTTATATCATAGACACTCATTGAAACAATCCATTCACTGTTATAACTTGACCACTGCAATAAATTCGGGTCACTTGTACCACTTTCGTCTTGGAACCTAGCATAATCCTTTGGAATGTTCACAAAACCAACCTTATCATTTCCAACTGTAGCCATTTCCTCTGAACTTGTAGTTATAACATCTGTTAACTCATCAGCATCTATTTTTTCTTTTTCATTCATATCTTCATCTATGTTATCATCTTGATCTTTATTTCTTGATTCCTTTTGCTCCTTATCTTCATTATCAAAGAGCTTTATATTTACACCACATGAAGTAACTACTGACATTACCACTAGTAACACTAGCATTATTATGTATTTCTGAATATTTTTGTTCATATGCATACCTTCCGTTATTTTTTTAATTTTTACTTATGTTGCAGCTGTTACCGCGGCAGTCGTTGCTGATATAGCTGCTATTGTAGCTGCTATTTGTGCTGCTATTAGTGTTTCTATTGAGACGCCCATAGCTGTTTGAATAATTTCATTTTGGTTGTTCTCATTCTTATTATTTTGAATCCATTCTTCTGATACAAGTGCTGCTGCTAAAAGTACATTCATTCCCTTCCCAAGCCATTTGAATTTTTTCAAATGATTCAATCTTTCTGATACCTTTATAACATCATTGGTAATCTCTCCCGTATCATCCTTGATTAAGGAAATCAATCCAAAGGCAGAATAAAAGCTTGCTTGCACATTTAATTTATTTTCTTTTAAAGTTGTTTGAAGCCTAATACAGCGATTCACAACATCTTCAACTGGCTCATCACTAAAAGATAAAATATGAGAAAGAAGTTGAAGGCTTCCACCTTTATAAAAACCCTTTTCATGAAGTTTCATGTAATAAGCTTCTACTTTCTCGATAGGGTTGTTAAATTTAGATAGGAGAACTGCTAACGGATAATCGTCTCCACTAGTTAGCCAAGGATGATTTTTTTTCATTGCTAAATAAATATCATAAGCTTTCTTAGCTCTTTCTTTAACATCCTCTTGTAAGATTACTTCGTCACTCGTTATTAATAATGCATAATTTGCAATGGGCAAATAACTACTATATTTAAAGCCTGCCAGTTTTAAGTATTCATCATTTTTTTGCATTTGTTCAAATTGTTCAATTGGTTCCATGTATTGATGAACTAACAAGGCGGCTAACATAAATTTATTGTTACCACGGTATTCAGAAAATCCACCTGTTTCTTCCTTAATAAATCTAGACATTTCTTTAATTCTTTCTACATCTACTTCCTTACCTTCTTTCTGTGCATAAATAAGAGCAACAAAATGTTGACTTAAATTCATTTCCCACGGAAATGCTTTTGCTAAAGCCAAGTAATTTTTCAGCATAATATTCGTTTTTAACATTAAACTTTCTTTCATCTTTACCGCTCCTTTTTCTTTAAAGTAAAAGAACAAGAAAAAACTCATTTATAAAATGAATCATCCTTGTTCACAATATTTATGATTAAATAGTAAACCTTCAATGTAATTCCACCCCGAATATCTATCTCTATCTTTTCATCAGTTTATTACTTTTCAAATACATAGTCAAGTCATATTTTATATATTATTGTCTTATTTTTTATTCTCACTTAATTTATATGATTGCTTAATTTTTATTACTTGTTTAATTTTATTACTTGTTTAATCTTCAATCCCTTATTTAATATTCTCATCTTCTGCAGTCGTTTCTTCCACTACTATATTTTTCTTGTGTCCAATTTTACTTTCCGTACCCGACAATAATCTTTTAATATTCGCCCTATGTCTAAAAAGTGCGAAGGCCATCAAAAACAAAGCAAGCAATATGTATTCTATTTGATCACCATGAAATACAAATGTCAATATTGGAAAAGTAATGACCATTATAATAGCACCAAGAGATACAAATCTAGAAATATATATAGTTATTGCCATAATAGACATTAGGATTAAGCCAATAATAGGATTAACAGCCATTGCAACACCAAGTGTTGAAGCAATACCCTTACCACCTTTAAATTTTAAAAACACAGGCCAATTATGCCCCATGATTGCACCAAGCCCTGCGTAAAAACCAACAATTGGATCATCAAATAGTAGGCTAGCAAGTAATACAGCAGCTATTGCTTTCGTAAAATCACCTATAAATGTAATCGCTCCAAATTTCCAACCTAGTACACGAATTGCATTTGTAGTTCCAAGATTACCGCTGCCATACTCTCTAATATCAATCTTCTGCTTCAATTCTCCAACAATATATGCAGTTTGAAAACATCCAAATAAATATCCAATCAATACGCCAATTAATCTAATCATCGTTATTTTTCCTTTCTTTCTCTTACTAACATTTTGATAGGGGTCCCTTTAAATCCAAATGACTCTCTAATTTGATTTTCAATATATCTTCTATAAGAAAAATGCGCCAATTCCTTATCATTTACAAACATAACAAAACATGGTGGCTTTATTGATATTTGTGTCATATAATATATTTTTAGTCTTTTTCCCTTATCAGAAGGTGGCTGATTCATAGCCATCGCATCATATAAAATATCATTTAAAACCCCAGTAGCCACTCTTAGAGAATGATTTTGAATTACCATATCTAAAGATTCAAATAACTTATTGATTCTAAGTCCAGTTTTAGCTGATATAAATACAACTGGTGCATACGTCATATAGGCTAAGGTTTTTTGCACGGTGTCAAGGAATCGATATACTGACTTATCATCTTTCTCAATAGCATCCCATTTATTAACTGCTATTACAGCACCCTTTCCTCTATCATGAGCGATACCTGCAATTTTAGCATCTTGCTCTGTAATACCTTCTTCAGCATCTATCATTACAACAACAATATCAGCGCGTTCAATAGCTGCAACCGTTCTAATAATGCTGTAGCGCTCTAGGTCTTCTTTGATTTTGCTTTTTCTTCTAAGTCCAGCAGTATCGATAAGAATATATTCATTATCATCATATTTAACTTTTAAATCAATAGAATCTCTAGTTGTTCCCGGTATGTCTGAAACAATAACGCGGTTTTCACCTAATATTTTATTTACCAAAGAAGATTTCCCAACATTAGGCTTGCCAATAATAGCAATTTTAGGAATATCGGTATCATCAGTTTCTTCATCAATAGCCGGGAAATGTTTCACTACTTCATCTAAAAAGTCTCCTAGTCCAATTGCCCCTGCCGCTGAAATACCAAAAGGTTCTCCAAGACCAAGGTTGTAAAATTCAAAAACATCATTCGTCAACTTTTCAACGCTGTCCACTTTATTAATACATAGGACGATGGGTTTTTTAGAACGTCTAAGCATATCAGCAACTTTGAAATCCGCGTCCACTAATCCCGTTCTAACATCTCCAAGAAATACAATTACATCTGCAGTTTCAATGGCTATTTCAGCTTGATCTCTCATGCTAGATAGAATCAAGTCGGAAGAATCAGGTTCAATTCCCCCAGTATCAATAAGTGTGAATTGGTAATTTAACCATTCCACATCTGCATAAATTCTGTCTCTGGTTACACCTGGTGTATCATCTACAATAGAAATGTTTGTACCAGCTAATCTGTTAAATAATGTAGATTTACCTACATTAGGTCTCCCTACAATTGCAACTATCGGTTTACTCATTTAATTACTCCTTTATCCTAAAATCCCTTGGATAAAATCTTCTCCACTAGGATTTATTGTAACGACTTTTGTATTAAGACTCTTTTCAATATCTGATAGGGTCATGTTGTCAAGAAGAACGTCTTCTCCACTTCTTAATAAATTAGAAGGTAGTAGCAGTTCATCTCCTAAATTCTTGTCTTTTAATTGCTCTATAATGTCTGTTCCTGTTAATAGTCCAGATACAGTAATTCTCTCTCCAAAAAAACGATTCACAATAGGGTAAATATAAACCTGAAGATTGGTGTGCTTTTCTGTTAAGCGTAAAACCAAATCCTGAATAACTGGTGCAATTAATTGACCGGTTGCTATGGAAATTGTTCTCCTTTTTGGAGATGGTTTGATTTCATTATAACACTCATTGAATTCATCAATCAAGAGTCTTGTCATTCCAACACCATTTTCAAGCTGTAAATACCCATCATAGGTTTGCTCCCTGGGACATTGTACTTCTGCAAGAAAATAAAATTCATCACCAGCATGTATAAAATGTGTCTCATGAGAATCATAAATTCTTTTTTGCCATTTTTCTACTGTTTTAATTACAGCAAGAGCATCCTCTTTATCAAAAGGTTCTAAAGTAGCAAGTCCATGGCGATATTTACTAAGTCCAACTGGAACAATTGATACGCTTTGTAAATATGGTAGATAAGCACTTAAAGCTTCAATGGATGCTTCTAGCTCTTCACCATCATTTAACCCTTTACATAGAACAATTTGTCCATTCATTAAGATATTAGCTTCAAATAGACGATCCATATAGCCTTTGATTTTATCAGCAAATCGATTGTTTAACATTTTCTTTCGAAGCTCTAAATTCATGGTATGAACAGAAATATTAATGGGTGAAAGATGGTACTTAATAATTCTATCGATATCATGGTCCTTCATATTGGTAAGTGTAACATAGTTACCTTGTAAAAAGGACAACCTTGCATCATCATCCTTAAAATACAAGGTTTCTCTCATCCCTGGTGGAAGCTGGTCAATGAAACAAAAAACGCACTTATTACAACAGGATTTATATTCATCCATGAGATTGCTTTCAAAAACAATACCTAAATCTTCATTGTATTCTTTTTCAATCTCAATAGACCATTCCTCGTTTAAATTACTTTTATAAATAAGAAGGGTTAATTCCTCGTCCTCAGCTAGAAAATGATAATCTAAGGCATCGGTTATTATTTCACCGTTTATTGAAATAAGAGTATCGTTAGGCTCTATACCTACTTCCTCTGCTATACTATTTTTAACAATTTCTACTATTTTATGCCCATTCATATGATCACCTACTTTAGAGCCATTATTGCAACCATGTTTCCTCGTTTTCCATCGGTCCCTCGATGAGAAAACAGGACGTCCTTATTACACATTGTACAAATATCAGTCTTTTGTATATTCTGTTTTTTTATTCCTGCTTCAAGGAGTACTTCCTCATTTGCAGACCATAAATCAATCATATACTTGTTTTCATGGTGCTTTTTTACAATCTTATCAATTATATCACGATTAAACATTTTTTCAACCTCTATTTTTACATCTTCCGATACTTCAAAGCAACAAACACCAATAGAAGGACCAATTACAGTTAATATATCCTCTGATTTAGAACCGAAATGCTCTTCCATCAAATGAACTGTTTTCGCTCCAATTTTCTTAACTGTTCCCCGCCATCCCGCATGAGTCAAAGCAATAACCTGTTTTATGGGATCCAAAAAATACAGGGGCACACAATCTGCAAAAGAGGTTACCAGGGCAACATCCTTCTCATTTGTAATAAGCCCATCAACTCCCAATAAATCATTTTCTCTTTCAAAGCCCTTCCCTCTATCTTTACGGTCTACGATAGCTATTTTATCCTCATGAATCTGACTAGAAAAAACAAGATCACTTGTATGAATACCAATTGTATCACAAAGTATTTGGTAATTTTCTCTCACATTTTCCTCTTGATCACCTCTATGAAATCCTAAATTCATACTTTCAAAAATACCACTGCTTTTTCCACCTAATCTTGTAGAAAAACAATGTTTGACTAGCCCAGTCGCACTAAATATCGGCATTTGTATATAAACTACTTTATCCTTTTGACAAATATCAAAAACTTCAGATGTTAACATATTGACCTCTCTATAACAGGTTTAAATTATTTTCTATTGTAAAAGCATTTTTGATCCAAACTACTTCAGTATCAATTATTTCAATCACATCAAAACGCATGGCCTTTTCAAATAGATTATTCTTTTGCGCGTACCACATAGCACTTTTTATTATTTTCATTTGTTTGTAATAATGAACGGCTTCATAAGGTCTTCCCATTTTAGTGTTTTTTCTATATTTCACCTCTATGAAAATAATGACTCCGTCGTGCTTTGCAATAATATCAATTTCTCCAATTTTACACGTATAATTCGTTGTAATAATATTACAACCTTCTTGAAGCAAGTGCCTAACTGCTTTCTCTTCTCCCTCACTGCCAACTACTCTCTTATTCATGTGACCCCCTACTTAACTTTATCATATAATTTATCTAAATCTGTAACGAAGACCATGATTTCTGCAACTACTTGATAAAGCTCAGGTGGAATAAAATCTCCAAGTTCAAGCTTCGTTAATGTTTCAGCTAGCTTTTCATCATGATATGTTGGAATATTGTTTTCTTCAGCTTTTTCAAGTATTTTATCAGCAACTGCTCCGGCTCCTTTGGCAATCAGCTTTGGAGCATCCTCAGCAGCATCATACTTAATGGCTGCAACTTTTTTAATTCTTTTGCCTTCCACAATCATCACATCCTTATCAATCAATCGAAACAAATTATCTATTCTCTCATTACGCTCTCATATCGAAGGTAAAACGCTTTACCTCATGAACATCTTCTTTCCTTTTAAGAAAATCCTCTACAACCTGAAAGGTCTTTTCTTTTTTAGAAACGGAAATTCCTAGCACTTTAAACCCTAACTTACCCAATTGATTGTGAACATTAAATAGCTTATTTTCAATTAATCCGCTCTTTTCTTCATTTTCGGTATAAAATTGAATTGTAACGTTTTTATCTGCCTTCGTTATGTAAATATCTAGATGTCCAAGATTAACCATATCAAGCGCTACTAAGGCCGTAAGTGTTCCTTTATCTCCTTTTATTTTACGCTTATCATTTAAAATATATAACTCACTATGAAGGAGTCTATCTTCAAAAAGCATTGGAAATTGAATATAATTAAATCTTTGATTTAAGTCACTCATAAACTCAATAGAGCTTTTAATTTGATGTGCTTCTTTTGCAAGACTGCCCAGCTTTCCTTCTTGATTGTTTGAATCAATTTCGAGAATGTTCAATACTTTCTCATGAAGCTTCTCATAAAATTGATTAAGCTTTTCTGGACTTTCTAAATGTTCCTTCTTGATAAATAATTCCTTACTAAAAAGAGCATACGTCATTTTAGTAGCTACAACCTCTTTCATTTTATCTTTAAGTGAAGGGGAAATCTCTAATTCATTTATTTCCTTAAATACTTCGCTAATTGTTTTATTTTCAATCACAATTTTGGTATTTTTCATTTCGGTCTTTAATATATAATTCATCTCATCCTCTAAAACTTGAACTTCTTTTTGAGATAAAACTATATTTAAAGGTACATCTTTATGAAGTTGTTGACTTTGTTGCTGAGTTTGTTTTTGAATTTGTTGACTAGTATCTAAAAGAGCTTTTTCTTCACCTTTGATAGGATTAGGCTCATGAGCCTCCTTGGTGGCGTTTAAAGCCTGCTCAGATGACACAACCTGCTGAATATGGTCATATACGCCTTTAGATATAGGATTGTCTTTTAATAGCACCTTAGCCATCTCGCTTCCGAGAGCATCCTTAATAAGAAGAGATAAATCATCACTTAATGTAGCTAGATTTTGGACCATTTTATTTTCACCATTCATCATCTTCGTAAGCTGTTCAATATTATCCTTTGAGACAGGTATATTGTTTTTCACTAAAAACAAAATATGATCAACGTTTGTATGATTAAATTGTTTCGTATATGGAATCACCTTTGACAAAGTTTCTTTATCAATAGGCATGTGGTTTTCAATAAGCTTCGAAACCACTTCCAAATTCTCCTTACTTGTAGACAATCCAGCATTTTGAAGTATTTGAATCAATTTATCAGTAGTAGCAACCCCTTCTTGAAGAAGTGGCTTTAAAAGCATCTGCTCCGTACCTGATTCCTTAACAAAAAATTCTAATTTCTGACCAATAAAAAACTCAAATGCTTCAGTCATTTTTGCATCAATTATTTGTCCGTTAGAAAGTTTTATTTTAATGTTGTTTTGTTGAAGGTCTACAATTTCACCTTTGATAACCTCACCTTGCTTAGGTAGGGTAACTTTATCAGACACCTTTACAGTATCTTTTGAATAGTTATTGCTAATTTTATCATACGCTTTAGGATTGTCGATTTTCATACACGATCACTCCTTTGCTTTGTAAATTTATGATGCATTTATGATATTTTTAATAAATGATTGTCTATGAATTGGTGAAGGACCATGTTCAATAAGTGCTTGAATATGCTCGCTTGTACCATATCCTTTGTTTTTCGCAAAAAAGTAATTGGGATACAGTTCATCGTAGCTTTGCATCATACGATCCCTTGTCACCTTTGCAATAATACTCGCTGCAGCTATGGATTGACTCTTTTCATCCCCTTTAACGATGCCTTTTTGAGGGATATCAATTTCTGGAATAGTAACCGCATCTACTAATATAAAATCAGGTTTGACATTTAAATGATTGATTGATTGTTGCATCGCCTTATATGTGGCATTTAAAATATTAATATCATCAATTACATCCGCATGCGTTATTCCTATACCTATTGCAATTGCTTTATCCATAATCTCAATATAGAGCTCTTCACGTTTTTGTTCCGATAACTTCTTAGAATCATTCACATATACGATGTTAATATCCTTTGGTAAAATGACCGCAGCCGTAACAACTGGCCCACAAAGTGGCCCTCTACCGACTTCATCTATACCCGCTATATAATGATATTGGTCATACTTTCTTTCATAAGCTTTCATTTGATATAAGCGTTCCATTTCTTTTTCAAGAAGAAGAAACCTTTTTTCGTATAGTTCTATTAATTTTCTTACTCCAATACGATCATCAGACGAATACTCTGGGAGTACTTTTATTACTTCTTCCATCGAAAGATTTTCCAACCTATTTTTTATATCGGATATGGACTTCATTGTCATTAGTGCACCTCTATCTCATCAATTACATCTATTGTAACTTTACCATATTTACCATTTCTAAATTCTTCTAATAAAATAAGCGCCATACGGTCAGTATCAGGCTCATTTCCTGTTTTAATGATATGTCTTTGGACGGTGATTTCTTCAAGGATTTGCATCAACTCTTTATTTTCAATATCTTCAACATTATACTTTTTTAAAAATTGATCTTTGTAATTATTTCTCATTAAATCAATCATTTTAAATGCCAATTCTCTTGTATCTAGTAGTTCTTCCTTTATTGATCCAATTAAGGCAAGAGCAATCCCTACCTTTTCATCTTCAAATCTAGGCCACAAAAGTCCTGGTGTATCTAAAAGCTCAAAATCTCTTTTTAATTTAATCCATTGCTTTCCTTTTGTAACACCCGGCTTATTGCCTGTCTTAGCACTTGCTTTTCCTACAAGCTTATTAATAAAGGTTGATTTTCCAACGTTAGGAATACCAACGACCATCGCTCTAATCGGTTTACTAATGATGCCTCTCGCTAAATTTCTTTGAATTTTTTCTTTACACACTTCCTTAGAAGCAACCATGATGCTATTCATGCCTTTTCCATCCCTAGCATTAACAAGTACAACTGCTGCACCTTCATTTTTTAAGATTTTAGCCCATCTTCTGGTCATTTCATCATCAGCTAAATCAATTTTATTGAGAACAACAATTCTCGGCTTATTATTTGCTATTTTTAAAAGTTCAGGATTACGACTGCTTAATGGAACACGCGCATCTAACATTTCTACTACAACATCAACAAGCTTGATGTTTTCTTCCATCATTCTCTTTGCCTTGGTCATGTGACCAGGATACCATTGTATATTCATTTAATCACCACTTTTTTTTAATTGAAATTTTATTCTACTGTACCGAAATCCGATAACGGCCATATTCTAATTCCTGCTTTACCAATAATATCTGCTTTTGGTATTGTTCCCACATCTTGATAGCGACTATCAGAACTATCATTTCTATTATCACCCATAACAAAGTATTCATTGTCTGGAATGATTATCGGGAAGGGCTGGTCACCAATAATTCTAATTATTTCAACACCGAATTGCTCATCTAGTACTTTATCATTTATATAAATCTGCCCATCAGTCTTAACTTCAATCTTTTCTCCGGGCAAGCCAATAATCCTCTTAATATAATTAGATTGTCCATTATTATAAGGAAATACAACAATGTCAAATCTTTCTGGTTCAGAAAATCTATAACTTATTTTATTTAAAATAAAATAATCGCCATCATGAATATTAGGCTCCATGGAATCACCAATAACACTAGTTCTGTCTGCAATAAAGGTTGTAAACAGTCCGAAAATTACTAACATGAATGCTAAGTCTCTAATAAACATTAAGATTTCATAAGCAATGGATTTTTCGTTTTTATCTTTGATAATATCAGTTTCAATCTCATCATCCGGAAAATCTTCTAAGAATTCTTCTTCAACAATTTCAATTTCATCTTCGATTTCATCTATTGATTTATTTTGCTTTAAATCCTCTTGCAAAATGAACACCTTCTTTCATAATTACTAATAATAGGTAGTTATAAAAAGGGGACTAATACAGGTGTATAGTCCCCTTAACTGCTTAATTCCTAAATTATTTAATTAACTCTTTCACTTTTGCTGATTTTCCAATACGATCTCTTAAGTAATTTAATTTTGCTCTTCTTACCTTACCACGTCTAATCACTTCAACGCGATCAAGATTTGGTGAATGTATTGGCCATGTTTTTTCTACGCCAACACCATAAGAAATTCTTCTTACAGTGAAATTTTCACGAGCACTACCATTTTGTCTTTTTAAAACAACGCCTTCAAACATTTGAAGTCTTTCACGTGCTCCTTCTTTAACCTTTGAATATACTCTTACAGTATCTCCTACGTTAAATTCAGAAACATTTGGGTTTAATTGACCTTGTTCGATCTTGCTAATAATTTTGTTCATTAGTATGCCTCCTTCCATCATAGATGTTCTTAATTACATATACGTAACAGAGGACCATCCGTTGTTCACAATTTAAAATTATATCACACTAGTACTATTTGTGCAATATTTTTTTCAGTATTTTTATGTCTTGATCTGATAAAATAGCCTTTTCTAATAAATCAGGTCGTTTTTCTGCGGTTCTAAGCAAGGATTGCTCCCTACGCCATTTATCGATATTCTCATGATGTCCTGATAGCAATACTTCAGGAACTTTTAATCCATCATATTCAGCAGGTCTCGTATATTGAGGGTATTCTAACAAACCTTCATGAAAGCTTTCTGTTTCAGCTGATTGATCGTTTTTAAGAACTCCAGGAATTAACCTTGAAATGGCATCAATAATAACCATTACAGCAAGCTCACCACCAGTAAGCACATAATCTCCAATGGAGATCTCATCAGTCACAATTGACTCAATTACGCGCTCATCGACGCCTTCATAATGCCCACATAAAAAGACCAATTCTTTTTCTTTAGAAAATTCAATTGCCATGCTTTGGTCAAAGGTTTTTCCTTGTGGGGTTAGATAAATGAGCCGAGGTTTATCAACAAGCTTACTAACAATACTTTCATAGGCAGCTATAATAGGTTGAGGTTGCATAACCATACCTGCACCACCACCATAGGGATAATCATCCACTTGCTTATGCTTATTGTCTGCATAATCTCTAATATTTATTGTATTAAGATTAATGATATTTTTTTCTTGTGCCTTTCCAAGGATACTTGCACTTAAACCTTGTTCAATCATCTCTGGAAATAAGGTCAATACATGATAATTCATTTAATTCAACAACCCTTCAAGGATAGTAACAATCATTTTATGGTTTGTAATATCTATAGATTGAATGCATTGTTTAATGGCAGGCAATAGAAGTCCATCCCTAGTTCCATTATCAACAACATATACATCATTGCTTCCAGTAAAAATTATATCTTTTAATGGACCTAGCAGCTTACCACTATCGTCATAAACGTCTATTCCAATTAAATCTGAAATATAAAATTCCCCTTGCTCAAGAGGCATCGCTTCATCTCTTGGTATTTTTACGATTCCTTGCTTTAAAAGCATTGCAGCATTCATATCTGCAACCTCATTTAGATCAAGCACCACAAACTTAGTGAGATATTTAACAGACTTAATTGTATAAACAGCTGTATTTCCCTTGATATCCTCTATATAAATCTTTTTTAACAATTCAAATCTTTTCGGATCATCAGTTGTAGGAATTACCTTGATTGCTCCTTGCACACCATGTGTATTCGCTACCCTACCGACATATAAAAATTCTTCCATTTATTTTACCTCCATTAACCAAAGCATCTACCTAAACTAAAAGGTTAGGGATTATTCCCTAACCCTTTCTATTATTGGATTTCAATAACGACTTTCTTACCATCTCTTGTAGCAGATGCTTTCACAACTGTTCTAAGAGCCTTCGCTATTCTGCCTTGCTTGCCTATCACTTTCCCCATATCATCTGGGGCAACTTTTAATTCTAATATAACTGTATCTGGTTGGTCACTTTCAACTTCTTTTACAAAAACTTGATCAGGTTGATCAACCAATGCTTTTGCAATGACTTCTACTAATTCCCTCATTTTACAAGGCCTCCTATACTATACATGTACTAGATTACACCTGCAATTTTCAAAAGCTTTTTAACTGTTTCTGAAGGTTGTGCGCCATTTGCTAGCCATTTTTTTGCTGCTTCTTCATCAACTTTCAATACCATCGTTTCTTTAGTAGGATCATAAATACCAATTTCTTCGATGAATTTACCATCTCTTGGTGCTCTTGAATCAGCTACTACGATTCTATAAAAAGGAGCCTTCTTTACGCCTAATCTTTTTAATCTGATTTTAACTGCCATACTGTTTCACCTCCTTAAATTCCCAAATCATCGCTACACTCTTAAGTAGTAAAAGCACATCCATCATTTGGCATCATTAGTATCTATTGGGATAGTAATTTACTTTGTTATCCCATAAAAGGAAAGTTCATTCCTTTTTTACCTTTTTTACCCTTCATCATACCACCCATTTGCTTCATCATCTTTTTAGATTGTTCAAATTGCTTAATGAATTTGTTAACATCTTGCATATTAGTGCCTGATCCATCAGCTATTCTTTTCTTTCTAGAAGGATTCATTAAAGATGGATTACCTCTTTCTGCATGTGTCATAGATAAAATCATAGCCTCAATCTTATTTATTTCTTTATCATCTATTTGAACATCTTTCAGTTGACTACCCATACCTGGAATCATATTTAAAATATCTGATAAGGATCCCATTTTTTTAATCTGTTGCATTTGGTCTAAGAAATCATCAAAGGTAAACTCAGCTTTTCTAAACTTTCTTTCCATTTCAGCGGCTTTTTTCTCATCCATTACATCTTGGGCTTTTTCTATAAGAGATAAAACATCTCCCATACCAAGAATTCTTGACGCCATACGTTCAGGGTAAAACACTTCTAAATCAGTAAGTTTTTCGCCTAAACCAACAAATTTAATAGGTTTTTTTGTAACTGCTCTTACTGACAAGGCAGCTCCACCTCTTGTATCTCCATCCAACTTAGTTAAAATAACACCATCGATGCCTATTTTTTCACTAAAGTTTTCTGCAACATTAACAGCATCTTGACCTGTCATCGCATCTACCACAAGTAAAATTTCTTGAGGTTTAACAGCTTCTCTTACTTCGACTAATTCATCCATCATTTTTTCATCAATATGAAGTCTACCTGCAGTATCAATAATAATAACATCATTATGATTTTTCTCTGCATGTGCTAAGGCTGCTTTTGCAATGTCAACAGGTTTATTTTGATCACCCATAGTAAAAACAGGTACACCTACTTGCTCACCTACAACTTGTAATTGCTTAATCGCTGCGGGTCTGTAAATATCACAGGCTACTAGCAATGGTTTCTTACCAGATTTCTTAATTTTACCTGCTAGTTTTGCTGTAGTAGTTGTCTTACCTGCACCTTGAAGCCCAACCATCATATATACTGTAGGCTGTTGCTTGGCGTAAGTCAGTTCACTCTCAGTTGCACCCATTAACGCTATAAGCTCTTCGTTTACAATTTTAATGACGTACTGGCCTGGATTTAAGCCTTCCATAACGTCTTGACCAATTGCTCTTTCTTTTACTGTATTCACAAAATCTTTTACAACTTTGAAGTTAACATCTGCTTCTAATAGCGCCATTTTAACTTCCTTCATTGCAGCAGTAACATCTTGTTCTGTTAATCTGCCTTTTCGCTTCAGGTTAGCGAATATGCTTTGAAATTTATCTGATAAACTCTCAAACGCCATATTTGTGGCCTCCAATTATTACAAATCTTCTAGTATAGTTTTCGAAATGTGTTCAATTCGGTTGATTTCTTCCAAAGCTGGTTGATTGTTACTCAATTTGCTTTTCGTTGTTAAAACCAATTGATATATTTCTTGAACACGGGATGTGTTATTGACAAATTTATTGACAAGTTGTAGCTTTTCTTCAAAGTGATTGAGTTGATAATCACATCTTTTCAGTGTGTCAAAAACGCCTTGTCTACTAATGCTCATTTGTTCGGATATTTCACCTAAGGATAAATCATCTTGGTGATAATAACCATATATTTTCTTCTGATTATCGGTTAGTAGTTCACCGTAAAAATCAAAAAGCAGTGTTTTTTCAAATATTTCATTCATTTTTTTCACCTCTGTCAAGGTTAAAAGCTTTACAGTCGTATTATAGAGGATATAGCGACCCTTGTCAAGAAAAAAATAAAAGGAATTCATATCTATCTGAACCATTTATGATAATGTCCTAGTATATCATTTGTGATTATGTCCCGTTTGATAAATCTATAGTATGATATAACCTCATCATAAAATTAGACAGG